>JBDTWO010000113.1:0-15205 GCA_040006635.1 Chloroflexota bacterium | reverse complement strand
CAGGATAGCATACCCTCGTTCTTCATCCATCATTTCATACTTGACACGCTACTAGCAGCATACAGGCTTCAATTATTGAAAAACAAGAGACACAAAACATAACAGATCTTGATTATAAACATGGAGGATATACCCCTTCTTATGAATTAGTATTAAGGATTAATGAAAATCAAGCAAACTCTCCTCTTGATGGGCAATACATTAGGGCAAATGTTAGCAAGCGCATCTTTTACAAGTATGCCAAAGGAAAAACTATTTATATGTATTACTATAATAACTCACCCTTAACACTAATAGTTAAGGGTGAGTAAGGTGCAAACCGTTGAAACTATTTCACACCAAGAAATCTATTCATTATTCTCTCCACCCTCGCCACCCACGTATAACCTGCCGCATCTTCTTTCGCCTGTTTCCCCGACGCAACCCTGCGTGATTTATCCGCAAGTAAGTTGTCTTTATTCTTTCGGCTCATCCAATAACTTATTGGTAGTAGTTTCGTCTTTAATGATGCTCACGTTGGGTTTGTTATTTCCCAGGCTATCGGAGATGCCCTTCGCCAAATTCGTGAGTTCCATGGGTAAAATATATTTTGTCGAATCGCCTTCTCCTAATTTTTTGAGTGTCTCATAATATTTCAGAGATCTTGTATTCTCATCCATATGCATGGCTGCATCATCTAGCGTTCGCAATGCTTGGGCTTCACCCTCAGCCGCAATCACAGTTGCTTTTCTTTGCCATTCGGCTGAGACCTGCATGTGCATGGATGTTACAATTGCCTCAGGTGGTTTAATCTCACGGATTTCCATGGTCGTCACATAAACGCCCCAATCCGCGCTGATCTCATCAATTTTTTCTTTCAATAAGTCGTTGATGCTTTCCCGTTGATTGAGCACATGTTGAACTTAAAGTGGGCAATGACAGCTCTCAGAAGAGCGGTCGCTAAAAGTCGAATGGACTCCTCAGGATCAGTTACTTTCGTAATACTCCACACCGGTTCTTGAATTTTCCAATAGAAGACAAAATCAACATCCAGTTGCACATTATCCTGGGTGATACAAGTTTCGTGCGGTACTTCCTGATGCTTAACCCGTAAATCCACACTTTGGGGTTTATCAAGAATGGGAATAATTAGAACAGGTCCCGGCCCCCTTTTTCCGATGCATTTTCCTAAACGAAAAATCACTAGGTTTTCATATTCAGGGACTTTTTGAAAAGAAGCGATGCAATAACCGGTCAATGCAACGAACAGCAACAAGCCACCCAACATTCCCCATACTATATGAATAGCGCCATTTAAAGTTGAAACAATTACCGCCATTAATAAAACTAAAAGAATTAATGGCACGACCATCCAATATGTTAATTCCACAAAAGAGCCAAAAGGATGAATACTAAATCCATCGGGCGTTTTCTTGCTTTTTTTATCTTCGGGTGGCTTGGGAATATTGTAACCAAGCTCTAATAATTTACTGAAACCTTCCTTCGACAGTTTGTATCCGTCATTCTCTATATCAAGGAGCTTGTATTTTTCCAGCAAAATAATACGTTTCCAAACCACATCCATGGGCTGGTTTATGGCTCTGGCAATTCTGTGAACGGAAAAATGTTTGTCGCCTCGAAGTATCAGTAGAACCTGTAACGCTACATCATCTTTCGGCATGAGTTCTGAATTTGTTTCCATCAGTTTTTGCTCCCTCCGCGCACTTGTCTCTTAAAAATTATAGTCACCCGCCTATGGCAAAGATAGTAATAAATGTCATGTAACCCCTATTAATCTATTTTCCTTAGAACCATTCGTTCCCTTTCAAGCCAGGTAAAAGATTTGACATCTTCCTTCGCTCGTTTCCCCAACTCAAGCCTGCGCGATTCATCTACAAGTAATTTCTCAATCTCCACTTTCCACTTTCCAATATTATCCGGCTCACAGAAGACCGCGTTCTTTTCATTGAGCACTTCGCGGATCACCGGCAGGTCGGCGGTGACGATGGCGCGTCCAGCTGCCATATATTCGAACATTTTCATCGGGCTGGCTACGCTGGCTGAGTCCGCAGTGCCGCTGGAGCCCATGATGGAGCGGCTGTAGGGCATGAGCAGAATGTCGGCGGCGGATTGGTAGCGCGGCAAGTCTTGGTTGGGGATGAAGCCTGTGAATGTAATGTTAGAAATATTTTCAGACTCAGCTTTGGCTTTCCATATCGTGACATCATCAGGGCGACCACCAACCCACACAAAGTGTGCCTGGGGAATGGATTTGGCGAGCGCGAGGAACAAGTCCGCGCCACGACCGGCGTAGAGATGTCCCGTGCACATCACGGTTGGGGTGGAGGGAAAGGTCAATTGCTGACGGGCAAACTCGGGCGTAGAGGGAAGCGCGGCGAAGCGTTCCAAGTCCACACCGTTGGGGGCGATGACGATATCATCCGATTTCATGCGCATGTTATAGTCGCGTTCAAGCACATTCACCAAGGCGTGTGTGATCGAAACGAGTCGTTTGCGTCCGGGCAGTTTTGCAAATGCCTGATGCCACGCGGGACCAAAAAATCCGGTGGGCTGAATGTGAATTTCAAAGATGGTGGGAATTTTATATAGCAAACCAAAGACCGCGGATTGCGGGAACCATGTATAGAGCAGATCAGGTTTGAGCGCACGCGCCCGTTGAACGGCTTGCCATGTGAACAGACGACGGTTGGAGGCGGCGAGATATTCGATGGAGAAATCTTGTTCAATACCATAATGAACTTTTAAGTTGACGTGCGACGTGTGACGTGTGACATGTGGGTCGCTCGGCACGATCAGCGTGAGATTGTGTCCGAGTTGCACGAGGGCAGCGCAGGCTTTCATCACCTGAATGCTGTTGGCGGTATCAGAGGGAATCGTTGAACCGGCGATGGCAACGATGTTCATGCGGTCGTCTCTTCACGTTTGATGATCGCGAGTCCGTGCAGAACATTGATACTGACGGAGATGGCCAGATACGCCGAGAAGATCGCCGCGCCAATAAGATAGCCGCCGCTTGGGACAAAGAGGTAGATGAGCACGATCTCAATGGCACCCGTGAGTGCCGCGACCACGAGCGGATAGTTGGGATATCCCAGCGCGAGCAACAATGGGCGATTCCAATTCAGCACGTTCGCAAAACTGTAGCCGATCAATAAGATCAGCAGACACGGATAGGCAGGCGCTGAACCAGCTTTGAATATCAACGGAATGAACCACCAGCCCAACGCCACAAGTCCACCGCCTGCGATGAGCGTCCATACACCGCCCACGAGGCTGATCTGCCGCAATAGTTTGCGCGTGGCTAGCCATTGCCTCTGAGCGATCGTCCGCGTGATCTCGGTATAGGTGGGCCAGATAAATGGCTCGATCGGCAATGTGACCAATGTGATGAGTTTTGAAGCCAGGTTGAAATATCCCAAGGCGAGATTACCAGCGACCGGACCCAACAAAGACTGAATGTATAAAGGGACATTGTCCCTCGCAAAAAGATTGACCGTGCCATTGATATTCGTGCTGACTGCAAACCTGCTAATGGATCTCCAATCGAGGATCAGGCTTGCCGGTGCGTACAGCCAGCCAGCCCCAACCTTGCGTTTCAATTCCCGGATCGCAGAACTGGTCACTACCCAAGCGGCGATGATCTTGCCGACAAGATAGGCCGCCAGGATCTCGAACATGCCCCAGCGCATGATAAATGCAATACCTACAATTGCGGCAGTCACTATACCTTGCAGCAAATTGGCGAATGCGACACGGGCAAACTTATCTGTCACCTGCAGGATACCGGTGGATGTTTCATAAACGATGTTCGCGATCAAATACAAACCATAGAACCGAAAGAGCGGAACGATCGCTGGGTCTTTGTAATACCACGACGCAAGGAAAAACAAAACGAGATAAGCCAACACAGATATAAGCGCTTCTGTTACGCCGATCCATTTAGCAAGAGCGCCGGCACGTTCCTTGTTTTCTTGTGCCAATGCCTCGCCCATATATTTTGTCACCACTTCGCTCATGCGAAAGGAAAGAAAACGGTTGACATTGGTCGCAAAGAGCATGATCCCAGCGGCGAGACCATATTGCTCAATACCAAGCAACCGAACCATGAGAATGGTCTGAGCAAAGCCAAGCACGGTCGAGATCGTATTGCCGCTGAACAAATAGCCACTGTTCCGCAGCACGCGCCGAATCAAGGGATCATCTTGCAGGTAGGTTTTGATCTTTTGAAGGAGGGACATAGAATAAGAAATTACGGATCACGCAATACGTGCTGCGTAATCCGTTAGCAATTTACGGTGTAAGAATATCTTTCGCCCAGTCGCGATTGGCGTTATACCATTCCACCAATTTCTCGACCCCGGCGCGCATGCTGAACTGTGGTTCCCAGTCGAGTAACTCGCGCGCCTTCGTGATATCGGCATGATTCGTGAACATATCCGCGGGGTTGGGCGGACCATATTGAATGATCGCCTTTTTACCAACGAGCTCCTCGATCAACTTGATCAGATTGCCGACCGTTATCACCTCATGCCCGCCCAAATTGAACACCTCAAAGCCCACCGGCTTCAAAGCCAGAATGGTGCCGCGCGCAATATCGTCAATGTAGGTAAAACCGCGTGAGTGTTCGCCCGCACCATTCACACGCACAGGGCGGCCCTCGCTGATCCATTGCACAAAACGCAGATGCGCCAGATCCGGGCGGCCAGCCGGACCATAGACCGTGAAATAGCGCAACACGCTGACATCGATCTCATACAGATGATGATAGGCATGACACATCGCCTCAGCCCCCTTTTTGCTGGCTGCATACGGCTGAAGCGGTTCGCTGCTGGAAGCTGATTCAGGTGTCGGGTAGGCGGGATCCGCTCCGTAAATGCTGGAGGTGGAGGCGACGATGAATTTCTTCGTCCCGGTCTCTTTCGCGATCTCCAGCATGTTCAACGTCCCGATCGTGTTGCTCTCCACAAAGATCCAGGGGTTCTCAACACTGAAACGTACACCCGCGCGCGCGGCGAGATTGATAATGCCATCGTACTTCTCGTGTTTAAAATGTTCAACGATGGACTTCTCTGAAATATCCAGTTTATGAAAAGTAAAGCCAGGCAGTGCCCGCATTTTCTCGAGACGATATTCCTTCATGCGCGGATCATAGGCATCATTCATGTTATCAATGCCCGTGACCGTATGCCCATCGCTGATCAACAACTCAGAGGTGCGCGCACCGATGAAGCCCGCCGCGCCCGTAACGAGATAATTTGCCATGTTATAACCTTACAACCTTATTGCCATCTTTTACAAACTTGCGCGTGGAATTGCGGGTATCGAAGACAAACTTCGCCGACTCGACAATCGCTTTGTAATCATAATCCTTATGGTTGGTGACGATCACTACCGCGTCCGCCTCGCGCACGGACTGCATCAGGTCTTTGACGCTGTCCATCTGCCAGCCGTCATATTCGTGATGGATGTGCGGGATATACGGGTCGTGATACTCCACCTGCGCGCCTTTCTTTTGCAGTAGACCGATCACGTCCAACGCCGGGGATTCTCGCACATCGTCAATATCTGGTTTGTATGCCACACCGAGTACAAGAACTTTTGAGCCTTTCAAAGCCTTACTGCGATCGTTCAAGGCTTCCATCACACGGCTGACCACATAACGCGGCATGTTCGTGTTAATCTCGGAAGCCAACTCGATAAAGCGCGCGTTGTAATTGAAGGACTTCATCTTCCACGAGAGATATAGCGGATCGATCGGGATGCAGTGACCGCCCAAGCCGGGACCCGGTGTGAACTTCATGAACCCAAATGGCTTGGTGGCAGCAGCATCGATCACTTCCCACACATCCACGCCCAGGCGTTCGCACATGATCGCCAGTTCGTTGACGAGTCCGATGTTGATCATGCGGAAGGTGTTCTCCAGCAGCTTTGCCATCTCAGCCGCTTCGGCAGACGAAACGCGGAAGACGTTATCGATCGCGCCTTCATACCAGGCGGTTGCCACTTCGCCGCAGGCTTCGGTGACTCCGCCCATCACTTTGGGTGTGTTCTTGGTGGTGAAATCCTCACGACCGGGATCAACCCGTTCCGGCGAAAACGCCAGGAACCAATCATCGCCTACTTTGAGTCCGTGTTCTACGCCGAGTTTTGGTAACAACAATTCACGCGTGGTGCCGGGATAGGTGGTGGATTGCAACACGACCACCACACCCTTATGAATATACTTCGACAATTCTTCCGTTGCCGAAATAATAAAGGACATATCCGGGTCGCCGGTTTGACGGAGCGGTGTAGGCACACAAATGCTGACCGCGTCCATCTCTGTCAACACTGAGAAATCAGTTGTTGCACTGAGATAACCAGACTTGACCAATTTCTCAACGGCTGCGGTCTTCACATCCGGAATGTAGGAAATGCCCTTCTTTAGCGAATCAACTTTTCGTGCGTCTGGATCGATGCCGGTCACATGGAATCCGGCTTCGGCGAAGACAACCGCCAGAGGCAATCCCACATAGCCAAGTCCCAAGATCGCAACTTTGGCTTCTTTGCTTTTTAATTTTTGGATGATGATTTCTTTCGTAGACATTCTTTTCCTTGTTTGTGTCGTTGCGAGGAGCGTTTGTTGCGACGAAGCAATCTCCTCGCATAACGTAAATTTAGAACAAACTCAATTGCTTTGGGTCTGCTTCTTTCTGCTCTGTAATTTTTCGCGCCGGTGCGGACTTGCCCAACGCTGTGCGCGCTTCTGCCAATAACTCAGGCAACTTCGCAAAATCTGCCAGGATCGCAGGCTTGAGCGCGGCTTGATGCAATGCCGCGGCCGGATGGAACATGGCGATCACATAGCGGTCGCCGACCTTGCGCATCTGCCCGTGGATCTGGCTGATCTTTGCGCCCTGCGTATATTTGCCCATCGAAAAGCGACCGAGCGTCACAATGATACTCGGGTTGATCGCTTCGATCTGGCGTTCCAAATATTTATCACAGGCGGAGAGTTCATCGGGCAACGGATCGCGGTTTTCAGGCGGACGGCATTTCACCACATTTGCAATGAACACCTCAGAGCGCGTCACACCGGCTTGCGCCAATAACTGATCCAAAAATTTTCCCGATGCGCCCACGAACGGACGTCCCTGTTCGTTTTCGTGAAAGCCGGGTCCCTCACCGATGAACATGATCTCAGCGTCAGCCGGTCCTTCGCCCGGCACAGATTTCTTGCGCGATTCATGCAATGCACAGTTCGTACAAACTGATACTTCTTTGGCGATTTGCGCTAATGTGTCTTCAGTGCTCATTGATCCTCTGGTTCCAAGTTGAAAGGTTTACAAGTTACAGGTTCGAACTTTTCAACTTTTCAACATTCAAACTTTCCAACGTCATTAATATCGCATCTTCATCGTTATCTTTGTAATAGCGTTTGCGGCGCCCGGTATTTTCATACCCGAACTTGCGATACATTTCCTGCGCGGCGAGATTACTTTCGCGCACTTCCAAAAATGAACTGACCGCGCCTTCATCAAATGTATAACGCAGCGTGTGTGTCAATAATTTCTGCGCAATGCCCTGCCTGCGAAAATCAGGATGCGTCGCGAGCGTGGCAATATGCACTTCGTCCACGAACAGCCAGGCGACGATCATGCCCACGATACGCCCATCCACTTCCGCGACCCAGCAACGCGAGGCTGGGTTACCCGTCACTTCAAAATGAAACGACCGCTCGGGCCACGGCAGGCTGAATGAGATCTGATCCAATGCGGCGGCGGCGGGCACATCTTCCACCGTCATCTTACGGATACTAAAGTTCATATCGGTTCGGCAACATGCAAATAGATCGGCGCGAGCGCGGCTGCATCATCCACAGCGCCATTTTGCCAGCGCGCCCAAGCCAACTCTGCCAACACGGCCGGTCGCCTGATCGAATCCGCAGGCGAGACGAGTTGCACGTTTTCATTCGACATTATTTTTTGACGGACTTCCGCTGTGAACTCGCCGCACATCACAGACGGACTCTGCACTTCAGCCAGCAACGCTTCGAGAGTCACGACTCGGGCTTCACCCTGAGCCTGCCACTGTTTACTGGAAACTTGATCCACAGGACTGCTACGCTTGTACCAACCCAAAGCATAACGTCCACGCCCGGCTTGAAGCGCCACCGCCAACGGCAGTTCGGATACAGGTAGCGCGTGCGCAAGAATATCCAACGTGGGAATACCGATCAAGGGAATATGACGTGCTAACGCAAGTCCCTTAACCAACGCCAAGCCGACTCTTAAACTCGTAAACGAACCGGGACCCAATGCCACACCTAACACATTGACATCATCCATCGTTACAGCACAGCGTGCTAATAGATCAGCGATAGCGGGCGCAAGCTCCACGGTATGACGTTGCCCGCTGCGCCAGGCGTATTCGCCGAGCACTTGGGCGCCATCGTAGAGCGCGAGCCCCATTTGGGTTGTGGAGGTATCTACTGCGAGTAACATCACTCGTCTCCCTGTGTGGCAAGCCGGATCACTTCGAGCAATTCACTATAGCGTTTGCCACTGGCATTGAATTTCATTTGACGTTCTTCATCATCCACGTGTTCGAGATTGACCCATAATCTTTCAGCCGGGATGAGTCCCGCCATACGTTCGGGCCACTCGATGATCAACGCGCCTTCAGCCAGCATAGAGTCGAGGTCCAGCTCTTCAGCTTCGGGCGTAGAGTCGAGGCGATAGGCGTCCATGTGAAAGAGTTGACCGTGATCGCTACGTCGATAAATGTTGACGAGGATAAACGTCGGACTGGAGACTGAATCGAGCGAGCCCCAGCCATGTGCAATACCTTGCACGAAGGTGGTCTTGCCTGCGCCGAGGTCACCCTGCAAGCAGATCAAGTCGCCGGCTTGCAACACTTCGCCCAAGCGCATGCCGAGGCGGCGCGTCTGTTCGGGATTATGACTGAAGAAATCAAGCGTGGACATTGGGAGGATTATACCGTGAGGGTAAGTAGACAGGTACACAAGGAAACAAGTAGACAGGTTTTAGCGGCTTGAGTGTCTATTGCTCGCGAACCCATTGATAACGATCACTGATATATTCTACCCATGTTTTGATTTCAGGCAACTGTGTTTCTGATATGGCACCAAAAAGTTTTTCGGTGCTGACGCTGATAAATCTTCCCTCAGTTTTTACCAGTTCCTTCCAACCGCTTACAGCAGACTCGCCAAGTTTTCCTAGCTCAGGTGATGTGACTTTGCGAAAATCATTATTGTGTGCTGGCGCTATATGTAGCACACTAACAATATCCGCATCAAGTTCATGCGCTTTTTCCATTTCATTAGCTAAAAACTGCTGGCGCATAAATTGATAAAAAGGCTCGTAGAAAAGAGAGTCGAAACTTGGCAACATATCCTTGTTGATCGGGCAATCAGCTTTGTCGAAAAGATGTCTGTAAATTTTTGTTCGGTCTGTGCCACTCTTTGCGTTTTTTAGAGAATTTCCCCCGTAAGATTCGGTATATTTCCATTCAATCAAAACCACCTGCCGTTTTTTATCTTTACGTTTAAACATCACAATTGCGTCAGCACTCGTGCAAAGTGCGCCCCTTGTGCGTTGACCGTTTCTAGAAATTTTTTCGCCAAGATAATTCTCCCGACCTATCCACTCGAAGGAAACATAACGCCCGCTTTCAACTCGAAGCATTTGTTCAATTTCTGGATAAACAAGCTTGAAAACTTGCGCTAATTCATTTGGTTTATCTGCAAATGGGAAAAGAAAATTAATGCAACAAACCTGCGAACTACAAAGATGATTACTCGGCTTTTCGTTTTGCCCATTATGCCATTTGATATTGTTTTCAGCGAAATGTAAAAGTGCCGTTTCCCGAATTTCTGGGGCAAGATTTTGCTCTGCCGATTCAGTCGGCAAACAAAAAGAACGAGGCTTGCCGTTATAGATTCCTTCCGAACGTGCGGTACCAGAAAAATATGGCGAACTGACTTTGAATTGTGTCTGCTTTAGTTTTTCGCTTTCGAGAAACTTACCCATCTTGTACTCTCCTTTTTCTTATTGAAAGCACGTGTCTACTTGTCTACTTGTTTACGTATCTACTTCTCAAGCCCTAACATCTTGCCGATCTCGTGTGCGATGATGCGCGCGGCTTCGGGTCGACCTGCGCGGCGACAGTTTTCAATAACCTGTTTGCGTTCGTCGGGGCGTGAGATCCAACGTGTAAGAGTCCGCACAACTTCTTGAGGGGTTGGCGCCCAGACACCCGCGCCTTCTTCAACAACGAAAGTGACATTGCCATCTTCCTGCCCGGGGAGCTTTGAATATAAGATGATCGGCAGTTCGGCGTTCAACGCTTCGGCAATCGTGCCGGGACCCGCCTTGGTGACAATGTAATCAGCCGCGCGCATGAAATCGGGCATGTCGCGGGTGAAGCCATAGATCAGGGCTGGATTTTCCCATTGCTCGGCTTCAAGACTCGCTTTCAGACGCTGATTCCGTCCACATACGATGACCAGCCCCAGGTCCAGACCTGAAGCGTCGATCTCGTGCGCGGTCTTGCCGAGGGGTCCCATCCCATCCCCGCCGCCGACCATCAGCACGATGGGCTTATCGAGGGGCCAGCCAAGTTTTTTTCGCAGTGTGCTTTTCCGTCCCTTGGGTTTGCAGTATTTATCAGCAACCGGCAAACCCGCCACGTGGATCTTTTCATCCGGCATATTGTATTTGAGGGCACGCCCGCGCGCTGTTTCGGTGGGGACGATGATGAGGTCGGCGCGCTTGTCAAACCACAGCGCATGCGTGGTGACCATGTCGGTGACCACGGTGATGAACGGCGGACGATTCTTGCCCAGCGCACGCAGGGCAAATGAATTGGCAAATGGGTGGACCGTGACAATTAGATCAGCAGGATGTTCGCGAACCAACTTGCGCGCTGGTTGACGGGCAATGGGCCACAATGTGGATGTGATCACACGTGCCTGAGTGCGTCCATCGGTGGCATGAAAACTGGCACCCCAAAGCTTGGGAGCTTTGACCATATACGGGTACATGGCACCGACATGGTTCCAGGGCGGCGGGGCATAGTCTTTGAAGAAGTCCACCATCTCAATGGTGACTTGATCTTTGTATTCGAGATTGACAGCTTCAATGATGGCTTCCGCCGCGGAACGATGTCCACCGCCAGTATCGGAGAAGTAAAAGACAATATGGGGTTTTCTAGGAGTCGGTTGGTTGTTCATTTTTTGTTTCTGTGTGTTTCGTGAGATTGGTTTTGAGCCGTTTGGCAAGTTCGCGCCGGGTGAGCATGACGTGTCGTCCGCAGCCTTTACATTCGAGTCCGATATCCGCGCCGAGACGGGTGACCGTCCATTCGTAGGAGCCGCAGGGATGTTGTTTACGGAGGCGCAGGTGGTCTTTGAGTTGAAGATCAGGAAGCATGTTTCACCCAGACTTCGAAAGTCTTTCGATGTAAATATTATAAATTGAATTGTGATAAACTACGCACGAGAAATTTTGACTGAGGAGAACCGAACATGTCAAAGCAAGAAACCCATGCCGTTGAAGTTGCCGGGATCAAACGCGATCTGCGCCTGTTTGAAATTAAGCCCGGTTTGAAGATCGCCATTTTGAATATTCTGGGGGATACAGAATTTGTCGAAGCTTGCGCCAAGGAATTAGGCGAAAAGCTCAAGAGCACTGAGTATGATGTATTGGTGACTGCCGAAGCCAAGTCCATTCCGCTGGCACATGCCCTGTCGGTGGTAACGAAGAAACCCTACGTGGTGTTGCGCAAATCGTACAAACCTTACATGGGCGATGCGCTCAAAGCGGACACATTATCCATTACCACCGGTCAGCCGCAGACGTTGCTTCTCGATGAAAAAGACCGCGAGATGATGAAAGGCAAGAAGGTGGTCATTCTCGATGATGTGATCAGCACCGGGTCAACGCTGCAAGGGATGCGCATGATCTTGGATAAAGCAGAGTCAATTGTGGTGGCAGAAGCGGCGATCTTTACCGAAGGCGACCGCGCGCAGTGGATGCATATCATTGCGTTGGGGCATTTGCCGTTGTTTACGGAGTGAAGAAGTAGACAGGGAAACACGGAAACAGGTAGACAAGTAGGCACAATCTAGTCATACAATGACAAAAATAATTTTTCGTAGAATCTATATTTTGCTTGGCTTGACGCTCATCCTTACATCATGTAGAGGATCAGGCGTGGTACCGACCCCTACTATCACTATTTCAACTTTACAACCATCAATTGCACCAGAGCCCAGCAGTACAACTCAACCAACTGTTATCGTTCTCCCAACTGAAACGATCACGTCAGTCCCCGATCACTGCTCCAAACAAACTATCCTAGCAAGTGATATGGAATTGATACAGCCTGAACTTTATACAAGCAAACTTATTGTCTACTCTTCCAACAGTGAAAATAACAGCGATGAGATCTACGTCTCGAATTGGGATGGGCAAAAAAAACGAGATATTACGAACAACCCTGCCAGCGATTTAAATCCAATATGGTCGCCAGACGGAAAACGTATTGCTTTTCAATCAAATAGGAACAGTCCACTTACTGTCTCATGCAATGGCGCCAGTGATGACTGTATGTATGAGTTATTTATTGTCAATCCGGATGGCTCCGGGCTTAAAAGAATCACCAAAGGCTGGACATTTTATTCCACATGGTCACCAGATGGTAAACAAATAGCTTTCTTAGGGGCATTCAAATCTGATTTATCTCCCTATCCAAATGATCCATTTTTATACGATATTTTTGTTGTCAATTCAGATGGTTCCAATGTACAAAACTTAACCAAATCCCCTGGTTTTTACAGTGAACCAATATGGAGTCCTGATGGAAAAAAGATTGCATTTCATTCTGGAGAAATGGCAACCCATCCGGACAGCATAAACATCATCAACAGTGATGGAACAAATCCGTCATTTTATTCAGATACACAGGGAAATGAATTGGCTTGGACATCTGACGGCTCATCTCTTCTATTTGCATCGGCACCAAAAAATTTCAGCGGGAACGATATATATAGGTTAAAAGCTGATTTCTCTGACATTGAACAATTAACTTTTACACCTGACAGCCATAAAGATATGATTAAGTTGTCACCTGATGGCAAATGGCTGGCTTATCATTTAGACTCATCTTACCCAGAAGATCAAACTTTTTGCGAACAAATAAGAGTATTAAATACAGTTACCGCCCAGGATTATTTTGTCTATGATGCAGAAGATATAGAACAAACAACTGTCGACGAAAACGGAACTGTCCCGTTATATTCAACGCTTGGTTTTGCATCCATAGAATGGGCTCCTGATAGCAGTCAATTATTATTTGGGCAATATTTTCAGATCAACATGATTTTTGGTGACTTTAGTGGTGCTTTCACCATTCAACTTAATGGAACGGGATTAAAGCATTTAGGCGAAAATGGTTTTACCGTCCAACCCTAGCGAGATTTTTCAATGTTAAGCAGACTGGGGAATGCAATTATTAGTGTGTACTACCGGGGATTCTAAAGACAAATCAACAAGCAAATCATGCAAGGTGTTTTCATGTCTACTTGTTTCCGTGCTTACCCTGCCCCCCAATCAATTTACTCTTCCCAAACCTCCCCAACCTCTTAATCGCGATCTCGCGCTTCATCGCTGTATTTCTATCTGGCTGTTCTTCCACATACATCAACTTAACCGGGCGCCGCATCTTGGTGTATTTCGCGCCACGACCTTTATTGTGGGTGGCAACACGACGTTCGGGGTCAGTGGTCCAGCCGGTGTAATAGGTTCCGTCTGCACATTCGAGTATGTAGCAATAACAAGGCATAAACTCACCGTATGTAGAACGTCCCGAAGGTTTCCTTGAGAATACTCGTTACGTAGTTCAAGCCTGCGGGACGGTATAGCAGTAGAACTCTTGCACAAGTAGTATCTTGACCCATGTGGTGATTTTTTCAGCCACGGATTTCACAGATTCTCACGGATTTATTTTTAAAAAAATCAGTGGAAATTCGTGCAATCCGTGGCAAAAAGATTTTTGCAAGATGTCGATTGGATATCAAAAGGGCTGGGTGACCCAGCCCTACAATTTACTTCTTCTTTTTGGTGCGTTCCATCATATTGCCTAGGAACATGCGCCCAAGTTTATCGCCAAAGGATTGAGCTTCTGGCTTGGCTTGTTCCATCGTCTGCCAATCGGCATTGGTGCGTTCGCTCAGCCAGCGGTCGCGGGCTTTGACGGCATCTTCAAGGAACTCGATCACTGATTTATTATCACCTGAGTCGATCCCATCGCGCAGCTTTTGCAGGGACAACATATAGACATCGAGCATCCGCAAAACATTTTCGCGATTCCCCAACGCGGCTTCACCCAGTGATTTGGCTTCATCATGATATGCCAGCGCGGCAGTCACCGTTGCATATGGACGTGCCGCAACCTTACGCGCTTCTGCCCAGCCGGGCTGGTCCACGGTGGCATCCAATAATGCGGCGGACGCCAGTTGCGGCAAAATATGGGTGGAGGCTATCAGCCCATCGGCTTCAACTTCATCGGAGATCATGGCTTGGGCGCCCAACAAAGCGACCAGATCGGTAGCCAACTTGACGGCTTCACCGGGTGTGCCATGCGGCGCATTGACCATGAACAAACCTTTATTGAACAGGTCAGCACGGGCGGAGTGCACGCCCAGATCAATGCTATGCAGGTGACTTGCGCCCGCGGCTGGAACCAGCCCCACGTAAAAACGTCCCTGAGGCATAAGCTCATTGAACCACGTGGCAACCGTCGCTTTGGCAGGAGCCGTATCGAGAATCACCGTCCCATCCTGCAAATCCTGGGCAATGTATCCCAAGGTCTCCCGTACTTCACTGAGCGGGATGCTCAAGATCACCACATTCGCCTCGCTCACTGAAGCAGGCAGGTTGACCTTGATCTCGTCCACGGCGCCGGCTTTTTGCGCCTCGCGCGCGGTTTGATAATCCTTGTCATGTCCAACACGTTTGATGTTCTTTTGCCCAGCCAGCGCCAGACCGATTGAAGTTCCCACCTGTCCCAGACCGATAATGGTAATTTGAACGCTCATCTTAGCCTCGCAATTCGTTTGATGGAATGATTATAACGCCAGTTAGGCCTTTAAATTGCGAGAACCGCGGACGCCGACCGCGGTTCTCTACGAAAGGAGGAGAAG
>JBDTWO010000112.1:0-15265 GCA_040006635.1 Chloroflexota bacterium | reverse complement strand
AATTTGACCGAGGGTGATCTCACCAGCCGACCTGGCCAGGTAATACCCGCCGCCGACGCCCATCTTGCTATGCAGTAGTCCTGCGTTCTTGAGCGCAAGTAGGATCTGCTCGAGGAACTTGGGGGAGATCTGTTCGCGTTGCGCGATCTCTTTGATCTGCAGCATCTGTGGGGCGCCGCCTTTTTCAGCGGGTTCCGCCAGTGCGATCATTGCCCGTAAACCATATTCACCACGTTTGGAGAGTCTCATGAGTTGCCTTTGAAAGTCTAGTAATGCAATGGACTTTATTGACTTTAATCATAATTCAGCCGCTGAATTATGTCAAGGCTTTATCTGATGACACGAATTATAAACACAACCAGGGTGACTCTTGCGATGGAGTCACCCTGGTCGGTGTTTCAGATAGCTTTGATTTAGTTCTTGAGCGTGCTGAATTTAAGAACGGCATACAGCGGGCAGAAGCCGACTGCACCGGTGAGCAGCAATACCACCCCGAGCACATCTGCCACAACGGCTACTCCGCCACTAAGCGTGCCACCAAAACCCAGGAAAAGTAACACGATACCGGCAATTACACGGATGATGCGGTCAACGTTCGATTCATTTAATTTCATTTTATTAATCTCCTTTTGATTATCTTGTCCCCAGTATAGGAGCTTCACTTCAACTTGTCTGTGACAATGTCACACAGCGACGAGGGATTGCAATTCCTCCATATCAAGGATCTCGATCTCGCCGCGGCTGACACGGACAAAACCACGTTCGGATAGATCCTCAAGCAGGCGGCTGATGACTTCACGCGAACTGCCCAATTCAGAAGCGATCTCTTGATGGGTGATCTTCAATGGGTTTTGGATTCTGGAGCGGCTCAATAGCAACGCAGCGACGCGTACATCCATACGCTTGAACGCGACCTCGTCCACAATTTGCATGACAGTGTATAAACGCTGTGAAAGCAACTCAAAGACAAACTCGCGCCAGGCAGCATACTTCCCCACCCACTCGCGAAATTTATCGGCGGGGATCATTACGGCTTCGGCATCTTTTTCAACGGTAGCAATGGCTGGGAAAGTTTTATGACTCAGGATGGCATTGGCGGTGAGGATGCAACTTTGTCCGTAGCCAAAACGATACAACGTGATCTCGCGTCCGGTTTCGCCGATCTTGTAGACCCGCACCGCGCCGGAAATAAGCAGGGCAATTGCGTCCACGCTGTCACCTTCCAGGAAGACATCATGACCGGTGGGAATCTTTGCCAGAAAGGCAACCTGCTGAAACTCGCGCACAAGTTGCGGAGTTGCGTCTGTTAGCACAGGCAAAGTCTGAATGATGCGTTTGAATTGTTGATCGTCAATCATTGAATTAAATAACTGTCAGGGGAGAAAACTAATTGGTTTTGAGATTCAAGTAATCGTCCAGATTGAGGCGTTTGAAGAGGCGTTCGCGCACATCCTCGGGCAGGTCCGGTTTTTCGAGAGGGGCATGTACGAGCTCGATCGTCCGCTTGGTGGTGTTTAGTACAACCCGGCAGTCATCGCAGCCGGCCAGATGCTTTTCAAGTTCCTGGCAAAGTTCAGGGCTGAGGTCGCCGTCGATGTATGAAGATAAGGACTCCAATAATTCTTCGCAATTCTTGTGGGTATGTTCGTTCATCTTTTACTCCTCAATTATGCGTTCGCCATAATACGTGGATAGTTGTTCGCGCAAAAACATGCGGGCACGCAATAAACGGGTCTTGACATTGGTCTCGGTCAGATTCAACGCGTCGGCCGTTTCCTTGATCGATAAGCCTTCGACATCGCGTAACAAAAAAACAACACGCATGGATTCCGGTAGAGTCTGGATTGCGGCGTCAAGATTTTTTTTGCCTTCACCTGACAGCAGTTCATCCTCAGGGAGCGCGCTCCAATCTACAAACTGGGTTGGCAGCAGATCTTCATCATTATCGCCAGCCTGAAAATCATCCACGTTAACCTCGGGCTTCTTCTTGCGGATGAGCATCAGCGCTTCGTTGGCAGCAATGCGATAGAGCCAGGTCGAAAGACTGGAGCGTCCTTCGAAAGATGAAAGATGGGTCAACACATTCAAGAACGTATTCTGCAGAACATCCTCGGCATCTTGAGGCGTACCGAGCATCTTCAAGCCAAGCCGGTAGATGGGACTGGAATAGGTGTCGACGAGGCGCGCAAATTCGGCACGGTCTCCTGCGATCAGCGCTGCCAGTGAAATTTCGAGTGACATTGTCTTATTCATTAGATGCAGTCCAGTTAAAAAAGTTGCAAAGCAAAGTATACATCTCGTTTTGTGGAATCTGCAACTTTTTCTGTCATCCTGCATCAAAAGGGTGTAAACAATAAATTACACTTTCCTACAAGGAGTATTACACATGGAAATGATCATTGACTTCCCCGGCGGCTCACGTGTAGACGCCCACTTTCGGGGGCATACAGTTACTACCGACCAGCCGCCCGTTGACTCAGCCCCGATGCCTTTTGAGGTTTTCCTGGCGTCCATTGGGACATGCGCAGGTATTTACGTGCTGGGATTCTGCAAACAGCGCAACCTGCCCGCTGATGGTATCCGCATCGTCCAACGCAACCACGCCGCATCCAACGGCATGGTTGAAAAAATAGACCTGGAGATTCAGGTGCCGCCCACTTTCCCTGCGCAGTATTATGACGCGCTGGTCCGCTCGGCGGAGTTGTGCAAGGTGAAAAAGACCCTCGAAAATCCACCCAGTTTTGAAGTAACCACCACCAAAATTGAACTGGCTTAATGGAACAGGCATTCATCATGGAAAAAGTTCTCAACGACCAGATCGTCAAACAGATCAACGAAGCTTTCGCTGAAATTCAGGAGCCGGTACAAGTGTTGTTGTTTGGTTCTCAGGATAACTGTGAGTACTGCAACGAAACAAAGCAATTGCTCGAAGAAGTGACCGCGCTCAACGATAAACTCGGATTGAGTGTCTATGACATGCAGGAACATCAGGATGTTGCCAAAAAATTCAATGTGACCAACGCGCCTGGTATCGTCATTGCCGCAAAGGATGGCGCTGAAGTCACGAACCTTGGCATCCAATTTTCTGGGATTCCATCTGGTCATGAATTCAGCACACTGATCAACGACATCGTGATCGTATCCAAACGCGAATCGGGACTCAACGAAAAGACGCGCGAGTTCCTGAAGAATCTGGATAAGCCGCTCCACTTACAAGTGTTCGTCACGCCGACTTGTCCGTATTGTCCGCGTGCGGTCTTGCTGGCGCATCAAATGGCGATGGAAAATCCGCAGATGATTCGCGCCGAGGGCGTGGAAGCGACCGAGTTCCCTGAATTGGCGAACCGCTTCAATGTCCGTGGCGTGCCGCAGACCGTGATCAACTCCGGTGCAGGGTCAGTCGTCGGCGCAGTGCCGGAACAGAACCTGTTGGCAGAGATCATGCGCGCATTACAGAATTAGACAATAATCGTCCCGCAGGTTTTCACGCCTGCGGGACGATGCATAAAGATCGCAGGCATCGTCATGACAAAGAAGAAATATCAACGCAAAAGAAGACAACAAAATCCACTTGTGCCCATGGGGATTGGTATCTTTCTAATCGTCATCGCTATTCTTTTTGTGGCTTCACCCAAATCACAAAGCGGTTCAGAGTCATCTTCGTCGGTTGTGCCTGTTCCGGTCAATTATGCCGTGCCGGAACTGTCGCTCCAAAACATAAACGGCAAGACCGAGTCGCTGGCGGATTATCGTGACAAGGTGGTGCTGGTCAATAATTGGGCAACGTGGTGTCCGCCCTGCAAGGCAGAGATGCCGACCCTCGCGGCGTATTACAATGCACATCACGCCGAAGGATTTATGATCATTGCTGTCGAAGCCGGTGATTCCTTGGAACCCGTCTCACAATTCGCGCAGAGCTACAACCTGAAATTCTCGGTATGGTTGGACCCGGAAGGCGCATCCCTGAAAGCCTTTGGGAACGGCAATCTGCCTAACTCGTATGTGATCGACCGCTCAGGAACTGTCCGCTATGCGTGGACTGGGGAAATCGATCAAGCTATGCTTGAGAAATACATCACTCCATTATTGGCGGGAAACTAATCAATTACAGATTCCTTGACTTTGACCTGATTCAATACAGCCTCTGCGAAAATCGCAGAGGCTGTATATTTTTTTATGCAACAGATACGCTCAATTGCCTTTCTTGATCGGTAACTGGGCGCGTTGCCACGTGAACATTCCGCCGCTCATGTCGAAAGCGTTGTAGCCTTCGCGGATGAGTAACTTTGTCGCTGAACGACTGCGACTTCCTGAGGCGCACACGCAGACTATTTCTTTATCTTTCGGCAATTCATTGATGCGATTGCTTAACTCACCCAATGGAATAAGCTTTGACCCGGTGATGTGCCCAGCACGGTATTCATCCGGCTGGCGGACATCGATCACCAGCGGGCGTTTTCCGTTTTTGAGTTTTTCGTTGAGTTCTGTCGCATTCAAGGATGGCAGCGGGGCACCGAATAGAGATGATAATAAATTCATTGTTTTCTCCGAATAATAGATTTGTATTCGATATTTAGATGCACAATCGAGAAAAAAGTTGCACGCTTATCTGGCGACTTCAAACTGAAAGTGAAGGTACTGCACTGCCCGATTCGTTGTATTGCGGTATTCAGGAAATCAATCATGTCCACGAAACAGCTTGACTCTGAACTTGTTACCTCAAATCGAACAGTGCATTACGAAAAGACCACTTGAATAAATCAAAGCTTTAATTTAAACGAAAACTGGCGAAGGAGTTTATCCTTCGCCAGTTTTTTGGTTTTTGACTTTTACGGATTAGTCTGTTGGTTCTGCCAGCCGAAACCGCGCCCCATCATGCCATTGCCGCGTCCCATCATGCCGCCCGGACCATAACCGGTTCCGGTTCCATTTTGCATGGAGCAGTTTCCGGTCCCGAAGCCGCGACTCTGCATACGCGAGAGCATCAAATCGGCTTGCTGTTGGGTTACCACACCATCTTTGACGGCTTTGGCAAAGGCTTCCGTGTGGACCTCGCCTAAGAATGTCGTAAGGTCATCCTGTTTGATGCCGTTATCGAGGGCGATCTGATACATGGGCTTGCCAGCCGCAAGTTGATCTTCCACCTGCGCTTCGGTCAAACCAAGTTTGGCAGCCAGTGCCTGCTCAACATAATTGTGCATCCAGCCGCCGCCATTGCCGCCCATCATGCCGCCACCGGCATAAGGCGTCGGACCCTGCGCGAAAGCAACACCAACGCCCAAAACGACGAGCGCCGCCACAACCAAACCAACGATCAAAATTGTCTTTTTCATTCTATATACTCCTGTGAGTGAAATTTTTTCAGGTTTTGCCTGACTTACACTCAAAGGATACATCTTCAATGTAAAGGTCTTATAAAGAAAACTTCAAGATTGGGGAAAGAAATAAAACATCACTATCTGGCGATCTTCAAGCTAAAAGTAAAGGTACTGCCCTGCCCATCGCCTTTTGACTCTGCCCAGATACGTCCGCCGTGGGCTTCGACGAGATGCTTGGCAATCGTCAGTCCGATGCCCGAGCCGCCGCCTGCATTGCGTGAACGGGATTTATCGACACGGTAAAAACGGGTGAAGAGATTTGCAATGTGTTCCGGCGGAATACCAATGCCGGTATCCTTAACGGAGATATGCACTTCATCAGCCTGGCGCACAGCAGAGATAGTCACATCACCGCCCTCGGGGGTGTATTGGATCGCGTTCGCCACCAGGTTGACCAGCACCTGCGTGATGCGGTCTTCGTCAGCTTGGAGCGGTGGCAGGTCAGCGGGCAGGTTCGAGCGCAGCGTGATGCGTTTGGCTGTCGCTTGTGGTGAAAGTCGTTTGACGGTAGTCTGCACGAGATTGGAAACGGTCACGGAGCGGACATCCAATGCATAGGCTTTGGCTTCCACGCGACTCAACTCTTGCAGGTCATCCACCAAACGCGAGAGGCGATCGGCTTCGCGATGAATTTGATCGAAGGTCTCAGGCGTTGATGGCAACACGCCATCGACCAGCCCTTCCATGTAACCCTTGATGGACGTGAGCGGCGTGCGGAGTTCGTGCGTAACATCGCCAATGAGTTGGCGACGCATCGACTCGACCTGCTCGAGTTGCTCAGCCATTTGATTGAAGCGCGTGGCAAGCTGCGCGATCTCGTCAGAGCCATGCACGTCAACGCGTTTATCGTAATGACCCTCGGCGATGTGTTGCGAGGCATCGGTGAGCGTGCGAATGGGCGCAACGATGCGGCGACTCAAAAATAAACTAACGAGCAATGCTGCGAGCACAGATGCCGTGACGGCATAGCCCAAGGATTGAAACATGCTGGCGCGAAAATTTTCGAACAGCGTTCTGCCCAAGCCCTGACCTTGACCTTGCCCCATCATGCCCGTTCCGATGCCGCCATTTGCCATCATGCCCAGGTGATTGTTGAATGCCGCGGGAATCGTGAGCTGGATCGTGAGCGCCAGAATAACCACACCGATCAAAATGACGATGAGATTGGCAAGAAATAATTTTGCACCGAGTCGTTCGCGAATATATTCCATAATTTACTTTCTTAAAGCGGCTCGTCTTCAAAACGATAGCCGACCCCGCGCACGGTGGCGATGAGCGACTCGTTCCCAAGCTTCTGGCGCACATGCCCGAGATGCACATCCACCACGCGCATCTCGCCAAAATATTCCGCGCCCCAAATTTTTTCCAGGAGTTGTTCACGCGTAAGGACGCGTCCGTGGTTTTCAGCAAGCGCGTGCAGCAGATCAAATTCAATGGAGGTTAATTCGATGATGACATCATCCACACTGACCGTATGCGCGCCCACATCAATGAGGACGTGTTTAAATGAGAGCACGCTTCTTTCTTCATTTGAGCCTGTTCCTGTTTTGATACGCCTCAACGCCGCCTTGACTCGCGCCACCAACTCGCGCGGACTAAACGGCTTCGTGACATAATCATCCGCACCAACTGAAAGTCCAATAACTTTATCGGTTTCTTCCGTTTTTGCAGTGAGCATGATGACATACACATCTGATTCGCGGCGCAGGCGTGTGAGCAGTTCGATGCCGTCAATACCGGGGAGCATCAGGTCGAGAATGATCAAGTCCGGTTTGAATACGCGCGCGGCTTTGAGTCCGGCGTTGCCATCGGAAGCCGTATAAACTTCGTACCCTTCGGGCTTGAGATAAGCACTGACCAGGTTGATGATGGACGGTTCGTCGTCGATTACGAGAATTTTTGTCATGGGTTGATTCTACTTCTGATTTTCTTTTTTACCGCTAAGAGCGCGAAGATCGCAAAGATTTAAAGGCTTTTCTTGGCGTACTTTGCGGGCTTCGCGGTTCAATACTCATTACGGTTTGACTTTATCCACTTCGGCTTGCAAGGCAGGTTTGAGCGTTTCAAAGTTGAGACCATTTGCCGAGGCGTAATCCTTCAACGCCATGGCAGGATCAGGCATGGGCGCACCGATGATTTGCTCAATGGTTGCTTTCGGCACGCCCCAGATGATCAATTCACCAAACGTCGTTTTGCCTTTGACTGTGTATTCTTCACTGGTAATAGACGATGATTCGGCGGGCACTGGCGTTGCTTCGACAACAGGCGCTTCCGCTGGAACAGACGCACTAACAGTAACCGTGTATGTTTCAAGATAGGCGAGCTGTTCAGGTGCGAGATTGCCCTTTGCCAGCAAAATATCGGTGGCGGATTGTGGCAGATAGATTTCTTGTCCGGTTGTATCAAAAGGTAGACCGGTATAGAACGCCACGAACAATCTGACAGAGGCTGTGCCGATCTCAAATCCGCTACCGAGATAGATCGCTTCGAGTTCTTTTACTGCGAATACAGCAGGGTCGCCCTCTGTAATGCCAAAAGCTTGCGCTAATATTTCGGGTGTCACATCGAAGGACTTGGCGATATCGCCAAACGTGTACGAACCGCGGATATCGACAGGGTTTGCTTGACCGGCAAATTCACCTTCTGTAAAAGTAACCGGCACTTTCGTCGATTCAGTCGCCCACCAGCCCATCGCGGATGAGAAGAAGATTCCACCGAACATGATCACCAACACGATCACTGCCAAAGGTTTTGAAGTGAGATTCATTTCACACCTCCGCTCGTGAACAGGACTGTTTTTGCAACGGGACAAATCGCTTCGGATGTACATTCCAGGCAGGAGATACATTGATGGTCACGGACAACTTTTACGCTGTCCACCGGGATATTCATCGGGCACATGATCGAGCAGGCGCCGTCCGCTTTGCAGGTGGATTCAGCGCGTTTGATGGAAAATATACGGAAGAGATTTGTGATTCCCAACACTGCGCCGTACGGACAGGCATATTTACACCACGGTCGTTCCACGAAGACAGATAGCACCAGCGTAACACTGAGAATTGCGATGGCGCTCCAGGCTACTTCCGTGCTCCAGAAGTTGAACAGCGCGAAATAAGGATCGTATGCTTCAAAGATCAGCGTCCCGCTCGTGGCTGTGACGTATAACACCCAGGCTAACACTCCATAACGCATATATCGCATGATGTTATCAAGTTTCACGGGGACGAAATGATTGTAGCGGCGCTTGAAAAACTTCTTCCCGAGCTTGCCCACCCATTCCTGAACCGTGCCCAACGGACAGACCCATCCGCAAAAGACAGGTCCAAACAAAATGGACAGAAGCAGAACGATGCCCGCGAGAACGAGCGAGGCGTCATGGATCTTCTTGACGAGCAGTCCGCTGGCTATAAAGGTGTAGAGCGTCTCCACGCCGCCGAACGGACAAACTCCATGCAACGATGCGCTGGAGAAGAAGGCAATCCCGCCGCCGTTTTCAACGAGCGTGTGATTGATGGCGATGAACGCGATCAATAAAAAGAAAAACCACTGTACGACTCTGCGTATCCAGATACTGCGCGGACGGAACAATCGAATGCGTTTGCCAAATAACGTAACCATAACTACCTCCGGGTATTTTGATGCCCGAAGTGTAGTTTCCGTTTGCGGAGAAGCCTGAAATTTTTTGTAAAGATTCAGTAAAGATTTTGGGTTTTTGCCGGAGCTAAGAAGATTTTATAAGTCAGTCTTATTCTTCAGCTACTACATTCAGCTTTTGGCAATAACTATCCAGCCACGAATTTGACCAGCCCCATAAGGTTGCCTGCATGACGATCTGCTTCACTTCCTCACGTGTGATCTTGGCTTCGCTCTCGAAGACCATGGCATTGCGGCGGCTAATTGCCAGGGTACGGATGGCGAACATCAGCGGGAAGATGCAAGCCAGCCGAATGCGGTGTTGCCACGGCGGCAGGGATTTCACGCACGTCAGCGCAGCGTGCAAATGACGCTCCGCTTTGTCCGCCAGCATATCGAGCACCTTGATCGCTTCGGCGCGATTCTCGGGTTGGAATAATTCCTGCGCCGTTAGATTCACAGCCTCCAGAAATTTCTTCGGCACATAGACCCAGCCGCGGTCGTAATCCTTACGTAAGCCGCGGATCACATTCACAGTTTGCAGAGCCAGCCCAAATTCGCGCGCGAGCGGCAGGAGCAGATCCTTTTTCTTGCGGATGGCGACCGAGTACCACGCGAAGAGATGCGTCAGCAAATAACCCACGCGCCCGGCTACTTCGAACATGTAATCGTCCAGATCCGCTTCATCGTTCACCTGCGGACCACGCTCAACCCAGCGCGCCATACCCAGCGTACTATGGACCACATGTTGTGTAATGATCGCGCGCGCCTCTTCAGGTAGAGATGCCAGCCTCGCCAAAATATCCCCCGTATGCTGTGCCACCACTGCATCGGGATTGGATGTATCCGCATTTTGGATCTGGCTGATTAGTTCAATGGGGTTAGCCTTGTCATTTAATATTTCCGCCCATAGGTTTAAAAGAACCACCTTCTTTTGCCATGGCATATCTTCATTATCTTCCAAATAATCGGAGACCCGCAGGAGCAGATATGCCACAGTTCCGGCGTCGCATAACACAGCCGGCAGTTGTTCAATTCCGATCGCAAACGTACGGCTGGCTACCCTTAAAAGTTCACGCGAATTCATAGATTGTCCTTGGCATTCAGATTGTTGGTTATAACCCGCCTTTCAGATGAGAGTAACGATACCTAAGTACTATTTTCTGCCAGCGACACGATCTCACTGTCCGCCAGCGCTTTCCTAAGTTCTGCACTCTTCATGATGATCGCCATACTGCGGACTCCCGACCCGATGGAGATTTCTGCCTCTTTCAGGACGCTCGCATCGATCAACACCTGAAACTGACTCTTCACCCCAAACGGACTCACTGTCCCGATGCGGTAGCCGGTCACTTCCAGAACTTCCTCTTCGGTTGCCATCCGCACGCGCGAACGTTTGACGTACTGCCGCAGTTTCTTCCAATCGATCTGGTCTGGTCCAGCGACGAGCACCATCAAATATTCTTCCGGACGGATATTGAAGAGAATACTGCGCACGATCTGTCCCGGGCGTTGGTTGCGGTGAGAAGCAGCCTCCTCGAAAGACGAAACAGGCTTTTCGTGAATGAAGACGCGGTGTTCGATTCCCAGGGAATCCAATGCCAGGCTGGCGGGTGGTTTGTTGGCAGGGAGTGAAGCGGATATATCAGTCATAAGTTATCTTCTTCCTAGATAGAATGTGACAAGACAATCTTTCTTGTAGAGTAAAATCGTGTCATGTCCAAATCCAAATCGAATCTATTTTTGTTCGTTGTCTCTGTCATTCTCATCCTCCTGCTGGCGTTGTTCGGACCTGAAGAACAATCGCTCGGCGCCAACGTGCGGATCGTGTACCTGCACGGCGCATGGGTGCTGACTGCGGAAGTGGTTTTGCTGTTGGCTGGGTTGGCGGGTTTGATCGGTTTGCTCACGCCGCGCAAAACTTTTCATGGCTGGTCGGCTGCGCTTGGGCGCACGGGCATCTTCTTTTGGGTCACGTACCTGCCGCTTTCGTTATGGGCGATGCAATCGAACTGGAACGGGTTGTTCCTTGCCGAGCCGCGTTTTCGCCTGGCGATGATCTTCGCCGTAACGGGTGTGCTGTTGCAAGCCGGCTTGTGGCTCATCAACATGGACTGGATTACCTCACTTGCCAACGTGATATTTATTGTGGTCCTGCGTCTGGTCTTTGCCACGGCTTCAAACGTCATGCACCCGCCTCCATCGCCGATCTTCAATTCGGGTAATTATGTCATCATCGGGTTCTTCCTCGCGATGATCGCGTTGTCGTTAGTGGCATCGTATTTCCTGACGCGTGTGTTTGTGCAGCTACAACCCAAGAATAACTAAAATCCGTTTTAGATTAAAAATAATTTGCCGGATTTTATCTTCGCTCATGATAAACTTTGCGAAGAATTTTGTTGTTTAAGGTAAAACCCCGTTCTATGAAACTTCGTTTTCAACTTATTGTTTTTATGTGCCTACGCATCATTTTCAACACGATGCACAGGATGATCTATCCCTTTCTGAATATTTTCGCGCATGGGCTGGGCGTGGAATTTGCCACGCTTTCAAAAATTGTCGCCGCCCGAAATTTTGTGGGGATGTTCGGACCAGCCTTTGCTCCCGTGGCAGATAAACGTGGACGCAAATTTGCCATGCTGTTGGGTATTGTCTTTTTTACTTTGGGCATGCTGATCGTGGCGTTACACCCCAGCCTGTTGACTTTCGGGTTGGCGTTATTGCTGGCATTGCTTGGCAAATATCTTTTCGACCCTGCCATGCAAGCCTACTTCGGCGACCGCATCCACTATGAGCGGCGTGGCACTGCCTTGGCGATCACTGAGGCGGGGTGGGGACTGGCATTCATCGCCGGGATTCCGCTCATGGGTTATCTCATTTCAAAATATGGCTGGACGGCGCCATTCCCTTTGTTAGCGATTCTCGGTGTGGGAATGTTCGCCGTCATCGCCTGGATGGTGCCGCATGAGCGACACGCTTCACACCAGCCGGTCACTGATTCTCGTAAAAATTTCCGCACGGTGCTGACGAGTATTCCGGCACTGGCGGGTATCTCCATCGCAGTGTGGGCGAGTGCGGGCAATGAAATGGTTAATCTGATCTTTGGTGTGTGGCTGGAAGACTCGTTCGGCTTAAAGATCGCAGCCTTGGCTGGTGCTTCCGCCGTTATTGGAATCTCTGAACTTGGCGGTGAAGGACTCGTCGCGCTGACAACTGACCGCCTTGGCAAGCCGCGTGCTCTAATGCTGGGGCTGTCTGGGAACGCCATTGCCGCGTTATTATTGCCCATCGTTGGCAAAACCGAGATCGGTGCGCTGGTTGGCTTGTTCCTGTTCTATATTACGTTTGAATATGTGATGGTCAGTCACATCCCCATGATGACCGAACTCGTACCGGAAGCGCGCGCCACATTGTTATCCTTTAATTTAGCCGGTCACTCACTGGGACGTATGCTCGGCGCCCTGCTTGCCACCTTCATTTATCAGCGTTTTGGTTTTCTGCCGGTGGCTTTGATGGCGGTTCTGTTTAATATCTTTGCCTTGATCGCGCTCGGCGAATTGACACAACGATTTGTTATCCTGCCGCGTATCTTTGCCTGGTTTCAGCGATCTGAAAGAAGTGAACCATGACCATTTTGTTTTTCTTCGGCTTTTTCGTTCTGCTCTTTATCATCGGCTTATTGTGGATTCTGGTGCCGGCACTGTATGGATTACCGCCCGTCCCCACGAATCAAGAACGCATCCGCAAAGCCCTGAAGCTGGTTAACTTGCAGCCTGCTGAAACCCTTTACGACCTCGGCGCCGGTGATGGACGGGTACTCCTCATCGCAGCGCGTGAGTTCAATGCCCAAGCCGTTGGCATCGAGATCGGACCGATCCAATGTGCGTTGATCTATCTGCGCGCCGCTGCGAGTGGATTCGGAACCAAGATTAAGGTCAAGTGGGGCAATTATCTCAAAGCGGATTTGAGTCAAGCCGATGTGGTTTTTTTGTATGCTACTTCAAAAGAAGTGTTGAGAGTCGCATCGTATCTCGAAAAGCAAATGAAGTCCGGCTCGCGTCTGGTATCCATCTCGGCAGATTTCCCCGAATGGGAACCAGCGATCATCGACGACCGTGAATTGATCTTTGTCTATAATTTGCCGCCCAAACCGGGCAGTTTGACAACGTATATGTTGAAGCAGTCGAAATAGATTTGTCCCCGACTTTTAATTTCAAAAACTTTAGCCACGGATTTGCACAGATTTGATTTAAAAAATCCGTGAAAATTAGTGCCAATCCGTGGCTAAAATATTTTTGTCAATAACTCAACCCATGCCCAAACTCAAACAGCGGATTTTCTGAATCGTATGGCAGATCCTCTTTTTGTTTGCGAACTGCTTCCATCGAAGAGGGTAACTCGAATGGCAATTTGCCTTGTGGCGAAAATTTCCCGAAGATGACATCCAACACAGCGCTATCGTTCGCGCCGAAATTTCCAAGCAGTGCCGCACTCCGTTCCGCGATCTCAGGGATGATGGCGGGGCGTTCGAGATAAATATCCACTACTGTGGGGACTTGTTTCAAAATATTTAGAATACGTGTCTTCTCAGGTTCCTTGAAATCCAGGTCACCGGCGTGGAAAAAGCCTTCCATCAAGCCTTTGCGCTTTTCAAAGGGAGATCTCAAACGCAGGATGGCGATATCCGCTTTTGAAACATCAGTCACGATTTCACCATATTGAGCAATAGCTTCAGGTTTGATATTCTCCGCATAAATTTTCAATCCGATTTTGAGCGGTAAAGTGTTTTTCTCATTCTTCAACAACACAATCGACTTGCGCTGCGTGAGCTCACCAACTTTGTGAAACTCAGGTTGACCAACGATTTTTTCCGCGGCATCGACATCCACGAACGGATTATCGAACAAGCCGAGTCTGAATTTCTCGCGTAGCAATCTGCGAACCGATTGGTCAATGCGTGCCTCGCTGACTTTCCCTTCGCGCACCAATTGGATGATGACTTCGGGACAGGCTTCACCACCAAATTGATCTACACCTGCTTCGATGATCTTTTGGGCGCGTTCTGCCAAAGAGAGATGTTCCACGCCCCAGGCGCGGGCTGGCATGGCGTTCATTCCAAGAATCCTCATATCGTTGAGCAACGTCCAATCGGTGCAGACCACGCCATCGAAGCCATATTTGCCGCGCAACAGACCTGTGATGACATTCTTGTTGAAACTGAAGCCAACTTCCTCATGCTCGGTGCCAACAGGCATCCCGTAATACGGCATGATCTGGGAAGTCCCGGCTTGGAATGCGGCTTCGAACGGTTTGAGGTGATAGTCAAAGTTATTCCCCGGATAGACTTGCTCTCTGCCGTATTTGAAGTGCGCATCCTCGCCATCCTTTTGCGGACCGGCGCCGGGGAAATGTTTGGTCATGCAGGCAACACTGTCCTTGCCAAGGGTTTCGCCCTGAAAGCCGCGGATGTAGGCGGTGACCATCTGTGAGGTCAGCTCAGCGTCTTCGCCGAACGTGCCATTCGCGCGGCACCAACGCGGTTCGGTGGCCAGATCAACCATCGGGTGGAGAGCGAGGCGGATTCCAACGGCAAGATATTCCTGCCTGGCAATGTCGCCAAATTGTTGGACGAGGTCCGCATCCCGAGTCGCGGCGAGTCCGGTTTGTTCGGGGAATTGAGAAAAGCTGCCTGCGAGCATGCCTGCCAATGGATTATTCGAGAAGGCGTGGCGCGGATCGGATGAGATCGTAACGGGGATGCCGAGGCGGGTTTGCTCGGCGAGTTTTTGAATGCGGTTGTGCCACTCCGCCATGCGACGCGGATCGGTGCCTTCAAGAATGTTGAAGTGATTCATCAGCCGTCGCGCGATCATATCCGACGATTGCGGGAGCGGGAACATGCCCGCCTTTTCGAGGATGGTGCCGTCTTTGTTCATGCCGATCATGGTCTGGAATAGCATGCCCGCTTTTTCTGCAAGCGTCATTTGTTTGAGCAAGTCCTCGACACGTTCCTCGATGGGGCGGCGTGGGTCTTCATAGGGATCGAGTTTGCCGTTCTTGTTTAGATCACGAAATGTGACGCCATCTTGTGTAAGCGTTGGCGCTTCTTTCCCCAGTAATGAAAGATTGCGGCGGGTGGTGATGTCAGGTTTTAGATTGCGCCAGAAATACACTCCTCCAGCGATGAGAATAATAACAACGAGAAGATACCAAATCCACATTGTGTGCCTCCATGTTTTTTTGATTTGTATCAT
>JBDTWO010000111.1:0-15294 GCA_040006635.1 Chloroflexota bacterium | reverse complement strand
GGCAAATGCATCTGCGCCACCTCGTGCAGGCGCGTTCCGCCGTTCGGCAGCGCTTCGAGGCGAGTTGTCTTCGATAAAATCCTCTTTCCGTTATCAAATGATTCAGCCGTTGAGTATTCAAAGGGCCGCCAGTCCAGCGTCACCTCGGTGCTGACACCCTTGCCGTGCGCACAGTGATTGCTCGCACCTTTGCCTGCGCGTCCTTTTGGTCTGTCACCTGAATACCAACGATTATGAGCGTCTCCCCACAGGTTGCGTTTCGCTGGGTCTTGAAACCATTCCCAGGTCACAGCCGGAGGCGTGGGAAAATCAACTTCGAGAACATAGTCCGCATCCTTTTCGTCAATCAGGATGCGGCGTGCGTCTGTGATTTCTTTGTAGCGTTTGTGGAGGTCAACGTTGTAGGTTTTGATTTCGCCCAAATGCTCATACTCTTCCATTTGGATGTAAGCGTCTTCAAGTTTCAACTCGAGATGTGTCAGGCATTGTTCGGTCAACATGCTATACGCGCGCCAGCCGGTGGATTCACTGACATGATTTTTTGTCAGGCGATGGATCAGGTTTACATCCGAGCCAACCAGCTCGCGGGTCTTCATCACATGCTGAATAATGTAATCGCCATGGTGGGCGAAGAATTTCAGGTCAAGGGTGGGGATGTTGATGCAGGCATTGCAGGTGCAGGTCGTTGCTCGTCTCATCGAAACCTGCTTGTCACGAAATGCCACATATACCGACTCAATGAATTCGATCAAGGTCTCGCCGCGTGTGAATAATGTTTCAGGAGCATACGCAAAGACCGCATCGCCTTCGAGTTTGGAGATGGTCATCAACGGCTGGAACTTCGCTACCAGCAGTTCGAGCAACTCCGTCAAGATCGCGTGAGAATGTTCGAGTTCCGTCTTGGCGACGAAGGACGTGTAGCCCGAAATATCGGCGATGACTAAATATCCGTGCTGGGTGATCGTGGACATAAGTTGTCGTGATTATACACCGACCCCCTCCGCCTTCGGCACCTCCCCCAAATTCCGCATGTATTGTATTCATAATTATTCCAGCTTTTCCTGCGGAATTTGGGGGAGGCTGGGAGGGGGTTTAATCCTTCTGCTATAATCTGCGCCTATGTCTTCAACCGCCAACCGTCAGATCGCCCGCGCCGCTGGGACCGTAATGATCGCATTTGTGCTCAGCAACCTCATGGGACTCGTGCGCCAGATTCTGGTCTCGCGCACTTTCGGCACTAATCAATCCCTCGATGCCTTCTACGCCGCGGCAACTTTCCCCGATCTGCTTTTCAGTCTGCTTGCGGGCGGCGCGCTGGCTTCGGCGTTCGTTCCGACCTTTACCGGATTTCTCGCCAAAGAGAATCGGGACGACGCCTGGCGGCTCGCCTCCGCGATCACGAATCTTGTCATCTTGACTCTCAGCCTCGTCAGCGGACTCGCGGCTCTTTTCGCCCCCGCGCTTGTTCGCCATGTATTATTCGTTCTCAAGCCCGAGCTTGATCCTGCCCTCCAAACCATGACCGTGGACTTGCTCCGTATCATCCTCATCGCCCCGACCATTTTCGGCGTGAGTGGATTGTTGATGAGCATCCTCAACACGCATCAAAAGTTCTGGCTGCCCGCGCTCGCGCCGGTCTTCAACTGGGTTGGCTGGATTTTTGGAATCATCTTCCTCGTCCCAACCATGGGCATTTACGGACTCGCCTGGGGCTATGTTATCGGTGCGTGTCTGCATCTTGTGGTGCAGATCCCTGGCTTATTGAAACTTGAAGGTCGTATTTATATTCCCACGCTTGGCAGGGACAATCCTGCCGTCAGCGAAGTCGCGCGTTTGATGGCTCCGCGTTTATTGGGTGTTGCCGCGGTGCAAATCAACTTTGTGGTCAATGCCATGATCGCAACTGGTCAAGGTGAAGGCAGTCTCTCTGCCATCAATGTGGCGAAGATGGTGATGACCATGCCGTTATTCATCATCGCGCAATCCATTGCGACTGCCGCCTTGCCAACCTTTGCGGCTCAGGTTGCACGCGGCGAAATGAGTGAGATGCGTTCGTCGCTTGCGGCAACCTTGCGCGGTGTGATCTTGTTATCCCTGCCCGCGACGATTGGATTAATCCTTTTGCGCGAGCCGATTGTCGCGGCTTTATTTCAGTATGGCGAATTCGACGCGCTCTCCACGCAAATGGTGTCGTGGGCATTGCTTTGGTATACAGCCGGGCTGGTTGGTCACTCTATTGTTGAGATTCTCTCTCGCGCGTTTTATGCCTTACACGATACCAAGACGCCCGTTATTGTAGGAACGATTGCGATGGGCTTGAATGTCATCTTCAGTTTTGGTTTCGCGTGGCTATTCAGTCAACTTGGCTGGATGCCCCACGGCGGACTTGCGCTCGCAAATTCTTTTGCCACCGCGCTCGAAGCAATCGTCTTGTTTGTAGTCATGCGCAAACGTTTGAACGGCATCGAAGGCAAATCCATTGCGGATGGGGCGTGGCGTGTGACCCTGTCCGCGCTGGGGATGGCGATCGGCTTGTTGTTGTGGATCCAGTTTACGGGTGGCATGAACCGTTGGCTCGTCGCGTTGGGCGGAGTCGCTGTTGGGGGAATCGTCTATGGCTTAGGTGTGGTGATTCTCAAAGTCCCCGAAATAAAATTGCTCACCACACTGGTGAGCAATCGTTTGAGAAGATAGGTCAACCTATTTCTTTTTCTTGCCGCCCAGCAGACTGCCGAGCATGTTTTCCGCAGCAGCAATCTGTCCCTGGTTATTCAAGAACATATCAATTGCGCCGCCCACTGCGGGTGGTAATTTCTTTTTGAGAAAATCGATCACAGTCTTCACTGCCAATGTGGCTTGTTCTTTGGGTAAGCCGGTCTTCTTCACTACGAGAGCAACAAGTTCGTCCATTTTGAATCTCCTTATGATCTGATTGATATTACAAAATTATTTTACTTCCAAATTAACCATTGTCCAGTGGCGATGATGAGTCCCAGTAAAATTCCGCCCATCACTTCGAGCGGCGTGTGTCCCAGCACTTCACGCAGATCCTTATCGCTGAAGATGTGACCTTGCAGCAATTCATCGAACAACACATTGATGCGTTGCGCATGGATACCAGCCTGCCTGCGCACGCCGGCAGCATCATAGGTCACGATCATGGTGATCGCCACCCCCAATGCAAAGATCGGGTTATCGAACCCGTGATACAGCCCAATCGCAAATACAGTCCCGGTCATGAGCGCGGAATGTGAACTTGGCATACCACCTGTGGTGAGCAGCAACGCCCAGTTCCACCGCCGTGTAAATAAATAATTGAGCGGCAGTTTGATGATCTGTGCCATCAGCCAGGCGATCAGACCCGCGATCAGAGCTTTGTTTTGAAAGAGCGCGCCCAGATTCATTCGGACTCTTCCTCGAAAGCCAGCACCTCGTCACCGACCACTTGCTTTACTTTGAGTTCGGCCGCTTCGAGCAGCACGCCGCAACGCGCAGCCAGAGCCTGTCCCCGCTCGAATAGCCTGATCGCATCTTCAAGTTGACTCTGCTCACTCTCGAGCGCGGAGACGATCTGTTCCAGTTCGGCTAAGGCTTCTTCGTAGGATAATTCTTCCGCGTTCTTTTCTGTTTTTTTGGTTGATGCTTTGGGCATAAGTTCTCCATTTACGATTGGCGATTTATGATTTTGGATTTGTACTTACCGAGTGGCAGTCGCGTAGAGAAACGGCGGACAAGCGGTCACTGATAACTGTTCACTGATCACTGACTTCTGCCTCAAACTGCCCGTCTGCAACTCGCACCTGGATCTGCTGACCAGGTTTTACTTCCGCAACGCGTGCTACAACCCCGCCATCGGCTTTTCGTGTCACGACCGCATATCCGCGCGCCAACACTGCCAGCGGACTTAACGCTTCGAGTCGCTTTTGAGTTCCTTCGAAATGATTTTTCTGCAAGTTAACACGATACAAAACCGACATCAATGCGCGGCGGGTTAACTCGTCCACGCGCTGGCGCTCAGATTGGATGAGGCGGGCGGGGGAGAGGTAGCGCAGTTGCGCATTCAGGGATGAGAGCAAAGATTTTTGTTCAGCGACCAGGTTGAGGGTGGAAGAAGCAAGGCGGGTTTTGTACGTCTGCAATTCGGCTTGTAAATCCAAGCGCGTAATTTGTGTGGCGAGTTCGGCTGCGGCGGTGGGGGTCGGGGCGCGCAGGTCGGCAGCGAAGTCGCAGAGGGTGAAGTCCGTTTCGTGACCGACGCCGCAGATGCTCGGAGTTTGCGAACCGGCAACGGCGCGGACCACGCGTTCGTCGTTGAATGCCCACAAGTCTTCGATGGAGCCGCCGCCGCGTGCGATGATGATGACATCTGGCTTTTGGCGATTGAGTGCTTGAATAGCTTTGACCAACGCAGTTGGAGCTTCTGTGCCTTGCACGGGTGATGGCGCAAGGATCACTTCCACAAGCGGGAGGCGGCGCTTCAATGTGTTAAGCATATCGCGCAATGCCGCGCCGGTTGCGGAGGTGACGATGCCAATCTTGTGTGGCAGTTCAGGGATGGGACGTTTGCGTTCAGGGTCGAACAACCCTTCGGCTTCGAGCATCGCTTTCAGGCGCATGAACTCTTGATATAACGCGCCTTCACCAACGGGACGGATTTGATCGGCGTAGAGTTGATAGACACCCTGCGGTTCGTAGATACCGATCTTGCCATGCACTTCCACTGCCATGCCATCGCGTAGGGACAGGTTGAGACGCTGTGCACTCAACTTCCACATCACGGATTTTAGCGCGGCATTGGCGTCCTTGAGCGTAAAATAAATATGACCGGAAGCCGGGCGCGAGAGATTCGAGATCTCGCCTTGCACCCACACATCTTGCAGCGTTTCATTCTCTTCCAATAGTTTGCGAATGAAGAAGGTGAGTTTGGAAACGGTATAGGTTTGCGGCGTTGGCTCGGGGAATAGTGATGGTTGCATTGCTGGGAGGATAATCGAAAAAGTATGAAATAGGAAGGATGAAAGATATTCTCGCCTATAATCAGTGCAGTACGATTCTGGAGTCAGGTAACTTGCTGCCCGAGACACCCATCAGCAAGCTGATTGAGTCCAGAGCAGATGATAATTGAAAAAGGATAAACTATTATGCAGAAGAGATGGATCGAGCCAATCACTCTTACCGGTTCAAAAGTGATTTTAGAGCCACTTACCCTTGAGCACGCGGACGGTATGCGCGCCGCCGTCAAAGATGGTGAGCTTTGGAAGTTGTGGTTTACTAATATCCCTGCGCCGGATAAAGTGGATGAATATATCAAAACGGCATTAGACTTGCGCGAACATGCCGGCTGGATGCCGTTTATTGTCCGCGAAAAAGAATCGAATACGATCATTGGTAGTACGCGCTACTGTAACGTGGATGAGGTCAATCAACGCGCGGAGATCGGCTACACCTGGTATTCAGAAAGTTATCAGCGGACGGCGGTCAATACCGAATGTAAATACTTATTGCTGTCGCATGCTTTTGAGAAACTGGACGCCATCGCCGTGGAATTCCGTACGCATTGGCATAACCACAAATCCCGCGCGGCGATCGCGCGGTTGGGCGCAAAACAGGATGGTGTGTTGCGAAATCATCAAAAATCCGCCGATGGTGTTTATCGCGACACGGTCGTATTTTCCATTACCAACTTGGAGTGGTCCGCGGTAAAACGGTCCTTGGAGTTTAAGTTAAATGGGCAGTACTAATCTCTCAGATGCTATTTAACTTCAAATAACTTTTCTCTGCTAAAATCCTCTTATCCTATGAATCATTTATGGTCCCCGTGGCGTATGGAATATATTGAGAACAATATCAAAGAAGAAGGCTGTGTGTTTTGCAATGCACTCGCCAAAACCGACGGCGTGGAGAATCTCATCGTGTTGCGCGGCGAGCATTCGTTTGTGATTCTCAACCGCTTCCCCTACACCAGCGGACATTTAATGGTCATCCCGTTTGAACATAAACCGAATCTCGAAGAATTGGATGCTGTCACCCGCGCTGAAATGATGGAACTCACCAGCCGTTGCACAACCGTGCTGAAAAATATCTACCGACCCCAAGGCTTCAACGTCGGTGTGAATATCGGTGAAGCCGCAGGTGCTGGTGTGGCTGGGCATGTCCATATCCACATTGTGCCGCGCTGGAAGGGTGACACGAATTTCATGTCATCGGTCGGCGAGACGCGTGTTCTGCCCGAGTCGCTGGAAGATACGTATAAGCGCGTGAAGGCGGTGTTTGACGTGTGACGTTGAAAGTCAACGTCACACACCGAAGATTTATATGGGGGATACAATTGAATTGCGATAAGCGCATGGAGTTTGCATGATTCGTCCCCTCAAACAATTTTTATTCATTGGCATACTTATCCTTGTTGTGAGCAGTTGCGCGGCGCAACCCACTGCAATAACAAATCCCATTACCACGCAAACAAATATCCCAGCTCAAACTTCTATTCCGCAACCAGTACTCACGGCAACCCCGCTGATTGAACCTACCAAACCCGTTGACCCTATTAATCCACTGACGGGGCTGGCGGTGGAAGAGCCATCACTGCTTGATCTGCCCGCGGTGTTGGTTTCGATCGCACATTTTCCACCCGCAGCACGTCCGCAGGCGGGATTGTCTTTTGCGCCGTTCGTTTTTGAAATCTATATTACTGAAGGCGCTACGCGTTTTCTCACCACATTTTATGGTGAGTTCCCCAAGCCCGAGCCGCTCATTACTGGGATTTGCGAAGTCCGTACCACGCCGCTCCCTCAAGCAGGCATCATGTTAAGTAATCGTGTGTGGCTTGATGCAAATCAGAATCACATGCAAGATGCGTGGGAGCGCGGTGTTGGTGGCGTGTGTATCAATCTCTATGCTGCAAATAACAACCTCCTTCAACAAACCACCACCGATAGCAATGGTTATTATGGTTTCAACGTCCAGGCTGGGAAGTATGTGATCGAAGTGGTGAAACCGGACGGCATGCAGTTCGTTCAGAAAAATGTCGGGACTGAGACTCAAGCTAGTGCTGTGGATCAGGTATCGGGTCGCAGCGATACGGTGGACGTCACAGCCACGCTTCTTGATCTGGATGCAGGTTTGATCCTACTCAACGAACCGACACCCGCGCAGCGATCCGAACTTGCTCCGCCTCAAGTAGGACCTGTCCGCTCGGGGCGGTTGGTCTATGCTCATATCGCGGATTCCTTTCGCAGTTCGTGTTTGATATTTGCGTATGCCTCTTCTGAAGTGTTGGTCAAGCTGCCGAAGTGCGCGTTCGTGGATCACATTCTGCAAGGCGGCGGTTACATGCTGCCGATTGATGAGATGAAGCAACTTGCGAGCGATCGCAAAGATGTGCACACCCAGGAAAACTATACGAGCAACATTTTTTCTGAGGATGTGCCTTCAGGTGGCGTGCCTGCCTCGCGCTTGAATGTGTTCATCGCATGGCTCAATCAATCGGGCTGGGTGTACGATGCGGCTTCACAAAGTTGGTGGCGATATGTGGATGATGCAACTGAAGAAATGGCGGGCATTCTGCACCCCGAAGTGGATCGTTTGAACAAACGTCAGTTGCAGTTTGAAAACGTGATCGTGCTATTTGCGAGACATGAAGTAGTTTCGCCGACCAATTTGGATATTCATCTCGAAAAAGATTTAGTAGGTGACGCGATCCTGTTCCGCAATGGACAGAAGTTTGATATCCGCTGGAGCACGCGCGCCGCTGAAGCGGAGCTCAACAGCGGAATTCGCAAGCCGATCCAATTTTTGTATCCTGATGAAAAAACTTTATTCCCGCTCAAACCGGGGCGCACGTGGGTGGTGGTCGTGACACCATTGACTACGGTAACCGAAACATCAGCGGGAGAGTGGTATCTGCAATTCAGCCAGCCGCCCGGCGCAAAATAGACTCTTGTGCAGAGCGAAGTGAGGGTATGCTCTTTGCCCGAACGAAGTCGAAGCGCATTTTGAGATCTGAGAGGTTATATGCACTCCTATATTATTCCGCTCAAAAACTTGTTCGAGAAAAACGCCGACATAGCCCAAGCCGCGCCGATGAAGAAATACATGCGCGATCAGTTCGAATATTTGGGAATCAAGTCACCGCAATTCAAGGTATTGCTCAAAGATTTTATCAACGCAAATGGATTGCCACCCATAGACAAGCTTGACATCATCGCCCGTGAATTATGGACATTGCCCCAGCGCGAGTTTCAATATCTGGCAGTGAGTCTTGTAAGCCGTTCGAACGAACAATTACCAGCGAAGTTCATCAAGACAATTGAATATTTAATCGTCAACAAATCCTGGTGGGATACCGTGGACACTATCGCAGGCGGCACGGTCGGTGTTCACTTTAAACGCTTCCCCGATGTGCGCGAAAAATATCTTGCCAAGTGGCGCGCCTCCGATAATTTCTGGTTGCGCCGCACAACGATCCTGTTTCAGTTGGGCTATAAAAAGGAAACGGACTTCGATTTGTTGTGCGAGATCATCCGTGAGAATCTGGGTTCAAAAGAATTCTTCATCAACAAAGCCATTGGCTGGTCATTGCGTCAATATGCACGCATTGACCCCAAAGCCGTCAAGAAATTTGTAAACGCTACGAAGGAATTAAATCCGCTGAGTCGGCGTGAAGCGTTGAAACACTTTTAGCTTTTGCCACGGATTTCACGGACTCTCACAGAAAAAAATATCAGTGCAAATCCGTGGCTAAGGGTTTCTTCTGTTCAATCTTGGCGATTCCGCATAAAGTCTGCAACTTCCGCAAAGCGACTCTTCAAATTCGTCACCGTGAGCGGGTCGATCTGGCTTTCATCCAATGCCTTGTTCATGCACCAGATCCATTGATCGCGTTCGAGATTGCCAATTGAAAACGGCATATGCCGCTGGCGCAAACGCGGATGCCCATACTTTTCGATATACAGCGCAGGTCCGCCCGACCAGCCGGAGAGGAACATAAAGAGTTTCTCGCGCGATTGTTTCAGGCTTTGTGCATGCAAAGTGCGGAGCTCTGTCGCTTCCGGCGCGGATTCCACCAGGTCGTAAAATCGCTCGACCAAGCCCCGCAAGCCGGTCTCACCGCCAATCAAATCGTATAGGGATATTTGAGTATTCATCATTCGTAAATTGTAATATAGGATTTCGAACTGTAAAGCATCCGCATCGGCTTTATAATTACCCTGTTCAAATCCACGCAGGAGAGATCAATGACCAAGGAAACCGAAGCAGTTATCCTGTCCGCCGTGCGTACACCGATCGGAAAATTTCAAGGGGCATTGAGCGCTGTCCCTGCTACTAAACTTGGTGCGGTTGCCATCCAGGCTGCAGTGGAGCGGGCGGGCATCGATCCCAAAGAGATCGAAGAGATCATTATGGGTAACGTGGTGCAAGCGGGCGAAGGTCAAGCACCCGCGCGTCAATCGGGTATCAGCGCTGGTATCCCCGCCACCGTCAGTGCGACGACGGTGAATAAAGTTTGCGGTTCAGGTCTCAAAGCCGCGATGCTGTCCGCGCAAGCCATCCGCGCGGGTGATGCGGATCTCTTCGTCGCTGGCGGATTTGAATCCATGAGCCGCGCGCCGTATCTCGTCAGCGGGCGCATGGGTGAGTTGAAATTTGGCAACACCCAAATGACCGACGCTTTACTCAACGACGGTTTGTGGGATCCGTTCGAAAATTGGGGGATGGGCAACGCCGCTGAATTTATCGCGGACGAGTACGAGGTCACGCGTGATGCGATGGATCAATTCGCGCTTCGCTCGCACCAGAAAGCTGTCGAGGCTCAAGAAGCAGGTCGTTTCAAAGCTGAGATCGTTCCCGTCCAAATCCCTGGGCGCAAAGGTGAAGTGACCGTCGTGGATAAGGATGAGTGTCCGCGCAAAGAGACGTCGCTGGAAGCGCTGACCAAACTCAAGCCAGCGTTTAAACCCGATGGCAAAGTGACACCTGGTAATTCGTCACCGATGAACGATGGCGGTACGGCAGTTGTGATTGCATCGCGCGCGTATTCCGAAAAGCATAAACTGAAACCGATTGCGAAAATTGTCGGTTATGCTCAAGCCGCGCTCGAGCCGAAATATTTATTCGCTGCACCTGCGTATGCGATTCCAAAACTCTTGAAAAAAATCGGCTGGACTTTGAATAATGTTGACCTGATCGAACTCAACGAAGCCTTCGCTGCGCAAGTGCTGGCGGACGGATATGCCCTCGCCGATCAAGGCTGGGATTGGAACAAGGTCAACGTCAACGGCGGCGCGATTGCATTGGGGCATCCGCTCGGTGCGAGTGGCGTGCGTGTGCTGACAACGTTGATCTATGCGTTAAAAGACCGTGGCTTGAAGCGCGGTGTCGCGTCGCTTTGTCTCGGTGGTGGGGAAGCGGTTGCAATGGCAATTGAAGTGGAGTAATGATGAATTCATCTGAGCGAAATGAAAAGATCGAACTATACGGTGAAGGTTTTGACATGTTGGTGGATGTGCTCAAGGATATCCCGCGGGATGTCTGGCAATTTAAACCCGCGCCTGAGGAGTGGAGTATCCATGAGGTGATCATTCACCTCGCTGATTCGGAATCCAATGCGGCGCTGCGGGCACGCAAGTTGATCGTCGAGCCGGGCGGCACCTTGATGGGTTATGACCAGGAACAGTGGGCTACTGCCTTGAACTACAATGAACAGGACCTTGAAGATGCGCTGGATATTGTGCGGCTTGCCCGCAAGACAACCTATCAGTTGTTGAAAAAACAACTTGATGTAGTTTTCGAGCATATTGTGATGCATCCCGAATACAAAGAGCCCTACACCTTCGAGAACTGGTTGAATATTTATTCGGCACATATCCCCGGTCATGTCGAACAGATCATGAATAATTATAAAATTTGGAAAGAGCGGCACGGATAATTCACGTCATTGCGAGCTCCGATAGGAGCGAAGCAATCCCCAGTTTTGTAGGAGATTGCTCACCTGCACTTGCGTGCCGGTGCAAGTGTCGGGCTGGCGCTTTCGCAATGACATGGGAAGTATTTATTGTTATGACAAAAGTTGTAGTAGCTATGTCTGGAGGAGTGGACTCCTCCGTTGCCGCTGCCTTGCTCAAAGAGCAGGGCTATGAAGTGATTGGCATGATGCTCCGTTTGTGGAGCGAACCGGGGAAGGAAGATTCAAACCGTTGCTGCACGCCTGATTCCATGGCGCAAGCGCGGCGGGTTGCGGCATTACTAGAGATTCCTTTTTATGTGATCGACGCGAAGGATGTTTTCCGTGAGACCGTCGTTGAATATTTCCTAAGTGGATACGCTCGCGGCGAGACGCCGAATCCATGTTTGATCTGTAATCAAAAGATCCGCTGGACGTTTTTGCTGGATCATGCGCTGGCCCTTGGCGCGGACTTCATGGCAACCGGTCATTATGTGCGCATTCGTGATGGTGAAAATGGCAAGCGCGAATTACTGCGTGCAGTTGATAAGAATAAAGACCAGTCTTATGTTTTACATGTACTCAATCAGGAAAAATTGAAACATGCTTTATTCCCGGTGGGCGATTATCCCAAACCAGAGATTCGGCAGATCGCTGAGAAATATGGTTTGCCTACCGCTTCACGCAAAGATTCACAAGATCTTTGTTTTCTCGCGGGTGAAGATTATCGAAACTTTTTACAACGTAACGCTAGCGAGATGCTCAAGCCAGGTGAGCTTGTCACGCGGGACGGCGAATCGATTGGTCAGCATAATGGACTTGCCAATTACACCATCGGACAGCGCAAAGGATTGGGCGTCGCTTCGCCGGTTCCGTTGTATGTTCTCGGCAAGAACGCTGAAAACAATACTGTGATCGTCGGAACAAAAGCAGAATTGGGTTCGAGTGAGTTGACTGCGCGCGATGTCAAATGGCTTTCAGGTGAAATCCCCGCCGAGCCGTTTCGCGCGGAAGTGAAGATCCGCTACACGGCAAAAGAGGCTGAGGCACTGGTCATACCAGTTGAGGAGAATCAAGCTCAAGTCCAGTTTGATGCGCCTCAACGTGACATCACAGCCGGTCAGGCGGCGGTCTTCTATCAAGGTGACTTGCTAATCGGGGGCGGCATCATCGTTTAGCGCGTAGACAATTTATTAAGTCAAATCTGTTCCACTGTCTTAACTTTAATGGATTCATTCGCGGAGATTAGTGGACCAAAAAATCAAAAAGGAGTTACATCATGACCTATCGAGTTGAATCATTAATGTCGGCGCGCTTGTTCGTTGTGCCGCAGTACGCCGGGAAGAAAATTTATTTTCTCAGCAATCTATCGGGACATTTGAGCTTGTATTCAATGAACTATGGTGGCAGCGTACCAGTGCCGTTGCTTCCGCCGAATATCGCGTTGCAGAATCCGCATTTGATCGGCGGCTTGTCTTTTTATGTATTCCCCAAGCTCGATCAGATCGTGGTGATGATCGACAAGGACGGCGATGAAAATTATCAGCCGATGATCATTCCGGTTGGCGGTGGTTTCCCTGAACCCGCTTTCAAAAATTTCTTTGCCGATTACCGCGTGCATCTTGGCGAGTGTGATGGCAAAAATGGAATTGTCTATTTGGGTGCCGAGCGGCGCGACAAGCCTTTGATCGAAACCTATCGCGGCGATCTGAAAACCGGAAAGCTGACCAAGATCGCCGAACACGAATTTGGCTTGGGTGTTGCCGCTCATAGTGCAGATCATAAAAAATTATTGCTTGGCACTGGGTATACAGTGGGCGATGCCATTTTGTATTTGTGGAGTGGCGGTAAGCGCAAGCTGTTGTATGGTAAGCCGATGGAAGACCGTGTTGAAGGTGAAAATGTCCCGTTGAATGGACTCGGTTCCACCGTCTTCTCGCCCAGCGAAAAAGGTGTGATCGTGACCTCATCAGTTTTTGAAGACACATATGGCCTTGGTTACCTCGATCTCGCCAAGCCCGGCAAACTTGAACAAGTACAACTCAAAGGTGTGCGTCATAAAGGCGTAGGCGAGTTGGAGTCGGTTTCTCAGCTCAGCAAAGACCGTTATCTTGTCACATTCAACATCGATGGTTGTTCATGGGTTTATGAAGGTATCTTCGACGAAAAGAAGCGGCAGATGAATCTCAAGCATGCTTTGGTAGGTGATAAGCCGCTGGATAGCGGCATGCTCGAACGTGTCCACTACAACAGCAAGGAAGATGCCTTCACGTTCTCTTTCTCAACTGCAATTTCACCGACCCAAATTTATACAGTTGGTGAAAAGAAACGCAACAAGGTGACCTGCCATACCGACGAAAAAACGTTGGGAATTCCCGATGGCTACCTTTCAAAAGGAGAAGACGCCTCGTTCCTTTCTCACGATGGTCTGCGCGTCTCCGCCCGGCTTTATCTCCCCTCAAGTGGACTCGGCTTTAAAGGTCCGCGCCCGATCGTGTACTACATCCACGGCGGTCCGCAAGGACAGGAGCGCCCGGACTTCGCCTGGTTCTCGATGCCGTTGATCCAATACCTCACCATGCGCGGATTCGCTGTCTTCGTGCCAAACGTGCGCGGCTCCACCGGCTATGGACTCTCCTACACCAAGCATATCGACCGCGATTGGGGCGGGCAGGACCGCCTTGACCATGTCCATGCGATGACAGAAGTTTTGCCCAAAGACAAACGCTTGGATGTAAAACGCGCCGCAGTTGTGGGTCGCTCGTATGGCGGTTATATGACTCTTATACAGGCGGGTATGCACCCCGATCTGTGGGCGGCTTCCTGCGATATGTTCGGTCCGTATGACTTGTTAACTTTCTCTGAAAGAATTCCCGCCACATGGAAACCCTATTTCAAGATCGCCCTCGGTGACCCCGAAAAGGCGGATGAACGCGCCTTCCTCGTTGACCGTTCACCCAAGACGCACTTACATAACATGTCCGCGCCGATGTTGGTGATTCAAGGACGCAACGATCCGCGTGTGGTTGCCGCTGAGTCTGAAGACCTGGTACGTGAGTTGAAGTCCCAAGGCAAGGATATGGAATTGCTGATCTTCGAAGATGAAGGTCATGATGTACTTAAATACGAGAACCGCGTCGCTTGTTATAACGCGATCACGGATTTCTTCGCGAAACATTTGAAGCCGTAGACTCTGGAGTGTGGGAGCTTGCTCCCACACTATACTATTGTTTCTACACCCGACAGCAAGCTGTCGGACTCCAGAATATGATCTCATGACCCTCCCATCCATCCTCTTCGCGCTCCTCATTGCCGCATTTTACGGGGCGCTCTACCATTTAATTCGTGGCGGTGGCTTTTGGCGACTCATCTTTGATTTTGGGATGAGCATTTTAGGTTTTGTAGTGGGGTATTTTGTTGGGTATTGGTTTGGATGGCTGCTTATTCCGCTGGGTTCGATGGATCTCGGTCCTGCTTCCATTGGCAGTCTTATCTTTCTTGTCGGTGGGGACTGGCTCAGCCGCATCGAAGTGAAGCCAGAAAGCAAGGTATAATCTGCGCCTGTTTGGGAAAAGGTGACACGAATTTTTGCGATCCCCTAATTAATAAAGGAATAAAGAGAGTACCATGGCACAAATTAAGTATTTGATCGACCTGTTTTTGCATCTCAACGAATATCTGGCGAATATCATCAATCAATACGGCGGGTGGACATACGGCATCCTATTCTTTGTCATTTTTATGGAGACCGGCTTTGTGGTCACACCGTTCCTGCCGGGCGATTCGTTATTGTTCGCGGCTGGTGCCTTTGCGGCAATCGGCTCGCTGAATATTTATTATCTGCTCGGACTGTTAATGATCGCAGCGATTTTGGGCGACACCGTGAATTATTCCATTGGGCATTATTTGGGCGACCGTGCCTACAATATCAAATGGATCAAGAAGGAATATTTCGATAAGACCCATGCCTTCTTTGAAAAGCACGGCGGCAAGACCATTTTCCTGGCACGCTTTGTCCCGATCGTGCGCACCTTTGCGCCGTTTGTGGCTGGCATCGGCAAAATGTCCTACACTTATTTTATTACTTATAACTTTGTGGGCGGCATTGTCTGGGTTCTGCTTTTCACTCTTACCGGTTTCTTCTTTGGCAACATTCCTTTTGTTCAAAAGAATTTTGAATTCGTGATCATCGCCATCATTTTGGTCTCGGTCGTACCGATGGGTATCGAATGGTGGAAGGCGCGGCGCGAAGCGAAAGCTGCAACAGCAAAGGCATAAGGCTTGGGGCGGGTCTCAGACCCGCCCCAAATTATTTAATCATGAAGTGGTTAACGATTTTCTTTACGCTATTC
>JBDTWO010000110.1:0-15303 GCA_040006635.1 Chloroflexota bacterium | reverse complement strand
GAATTATGCCGCACACGTTATGGACTTTGTTAGCCCATGATATTTGACACTCTCGATTGTCGGAGAGAAAAAAACGAAATCTACGTTCTGACAGTTGTGGATTGAGACATGTGTTGTGTTGGACTTGGAAGGTACCGGCGAATCCATGCTAACAAATTCTGGACACAATCCATTGTTTAAAGCAGGTGATCTAAAATTAGGCAAATATTACCTTGGACAAAATGATCCGCGCGACCCGCGTATTTCGCCGCTGTATGCAGATCTCAAGGACCTTTCACCTATCGTGATCCACGTCGGAACTGATGAAATACTACTGAGCGATTCCATCCGGCTTGCTGAAAAGGCACGCAACGTCGGTGTGGATGTTTAGATAAAAATGTGGCCGGGCATGTGGCATATCTCCCCATTCTTCGCGCCCTTCGCGCCAGAATCATCACAGGCGATTAGGGAAATAGATGGTGTTATTTCAAAACACTGAAACAATAGATGGGCAGTCCATTGGCAAGTCCCAATGGGAAAATGAGACTAGATCTCACGTGGGGCAGAATCTACAGTTACCGGACCCTCAACAAAGATAGAATCGATCGAAGTAGATCCTTTACGATTTTGGGCAATTAATACGGATTTATTACGGCTCATCTCGTATAATATCTTTATGCTTAATCTCAAACATCACTTCCTGCTTGACCCATCAGTCACATTTTTAAATCATGGCTCTTTCGGCGCAACGCCGAAGCCGGTCTATCGCGAATATCAACGCTGGCAGCGCGAGATGGAAAAACAGCCCGTCGAATTTCTAGGGCGGCGCATCACGCAATTACTTGCTGACTCGCGTGCCGAGTTGGGAAAATATCTTGGTACAAATGGCGACAATCTGGTCTACACCCAGAACGTGACCGTCTCATTGAACATCGTAGCCCGTTCACTTGAGTTGGACGCTGGCGATGAAGTGTTGACCACGAATCACGAATATGGTGCAGTGGACCGCACCTGGCGCTTCCTATCTAAAGAACGCGGCTTTACATACATCAATCAACTCATCACAACGCCGCTGACCACCGCAGAACAATTCATCGAGGATGTTTGGCAGGGCGTTACGCCTCGCACACGCGTGATCTGTTTGAGTCACATCACATCCCCGACTGCGATCATCTTTCCTATCAAAGAGATTATTCGCCGCGCCCGCGAAAAAGGCATCATCACGATCATCGACGGTGCACATGTTGCAGGACAGATTCCATTGCATCTCGATTCGCTCGGCGCAGATTTTTATGGCGGAAATTTGCATAAATGGTTGTGTGCGCCCAAGGGTGCGGGCTTTTTGTACGCGCGCCCAGAAATGCAACACCTGCTCAAGCCATTGGTCGTTTCGTGGGGCTACGAATCCATCACACCGAGCGGCTCGAATTTTATTGACCATAACGATTGGTGGGGCACGCGTGACCACTCCGCGTTCCTGGCAGTCCCGGCGGCGATTCGATTTCAGCAGAAGCATGACTGGGACGAAGTGCGTGAGTCTTGCCATCAACTTGTGTCCTACGCCCAGGCTCGGATCTGTGAATTAACCGAACTTGCACCGCTTCATCCCTTGACCGGAAGTTGGTTCGCCCAAATGGCTGCCGCACCCCTCCCAGCAGATATTGCCATCCTGCCTCTCAAGAACCGACTCTACGATGAATTTCGGATCGAGGTTCCCCTGGTTGAATGGAATGGGAACAAATTGGTGAGAATCTCCGTTCAGGGATATAACACACGGCGCGACGTCGATAAGCTGATTGACACCCTGGCTGTTATCTTGAAGGAGTAAAGAAGGATATGCCCAAAAGTTTATGGGTCACAGCGGCTTTGCTATTTTTGTTCTTATCCGCTTGTACGTCAGCAGCGATACCAACCCATGAAGCCGAACTTGAATTACCCCAGCCCACTCAAGCTGAAGTAGCGTCAGTTTTGAAATATCATTCACTGGATACAAAGACCCAAATCGAAGAAATTGATCTGGTACTTAATGTGATTGCTGGCGGCGATGCGCAGGAATTGCGAAACTTGTTTGGCTTTACAAAAATCGCCTGCAAGTCCATCGTCAACGCATTGGGCGGACCACCGCCATGTCGCAATGGAGAATCTGAAGGGACTATTGTCGATGTTCTCCCATTTCTCGGGTCGGAAGGTAGTTACCTTCGTAAAGATGAGATCAATCAATTTCCTGGTTTGAACGTGATCGGGTTGTATGCTATCTATCAAGTTTCAGATACAGCCTATTCTGAAGAGAGCTTCCCCGCTGGCGAGTATGGTGTCATGCTCGTGACCCCCGATAATTTTCCAGGAATTGTGTTACAAGTAAAGGTGGGGCAAATTGTTCGGATCGATTATATATATGATCGTTCCTCGTTTGATGTGATCCTTCAGCGTGACGCTTCTATAGTTCTCCTGAATCCCAATTTAAAATAAAGTTTGATAAAAAGAACTCATGAAAGGAAAATATGTCTGTAAATAGAAAAATTTTCGTTGTGGTTTTGTTTGTCAGTATTGTCTTGTCTGCTTGCGGCGCACAGGCTGGCACTGAAGTGCCTACTTTGGATGTCAATGCCATCCTGACCGCCGGAGTAGGGACGTTTATCGCAAACATGAACCAGACTCAAACTGCGCAGGCTCTACTTGTCACAAATACAGCCAGCCCTACGATTACAAGCTCGCCCATCAGTCTGATGACCACTACGCCGCCATCTACCTGGACGCCAGCCCCAATATTTAATCAAATCCTGCCGACTGTGTTCAAGTCACCAACAGCCACTGGCACACAATTTACACCAACAGCGAACCCTGCCTTGTTAGGGTCAGGTTGTAATAACCTGCGTCTAATTCGGGATGAAAGTATCCCGGATGGTTCGGTAATAAAGCCCGGCGAATCCTTTAAGAAGACCTGGAAGGTTGAAAATAACGGCACTTGTAATTGGGTCTTCTTATATCGCTTGGTCTTCATCGGTGGAGATCGGATGGGCGGAGAGCCATCCGGCTTGGGTAAGATCATTGTGCCCAACAAATGGACCGACCTATCGATCACATTCACTGCCCCAAACAAAGCCGGCAAATATACAGGAACCTGGCGCATGGGAACGCAACCTGGAACCCCATTTGGCTCAACGCTCACAGTCTCGATCGTTGTGGGTAGCCCCATCGATACGCCTCAACCGACTTCCAGTCCGGTACCACCTACATCCACACCGACCCCAAGCAACACACCTGTCACGCCAGCTTATCCATAAACTTCGATAATGCAAAGAGGCTTCACTTATATCCTGACGAAAGTTACATTCGTCAGGATATTTTATGGTATCCTAAAACTCCGCCTATGAAACATTTACTCCGCACCCGCATTTTTCTCAAGCCGTATTTCTGGCAAATACTGGCGACGCTGCTCATGCTGTTGACCCTCACCGGACTTAATCTCATCGTCCCGCGCATCATTCAGACGGTGATCGATAAGGGACTTGTCAAGGGCGAGACCAATTCCTTAGTCCAATCCGCGTTTCTTCTCCTCGGACTTGGGCTTGGTTCAGCGATATTGAATCTGGGTAATCGCTATGGCTCTGAGTGGATCGCCGCCCGCGTTGGCTACGACCTGCGCAATCGGATGTATGACCACATCCAGCATTTGCCATTTACCTATCACGACCACGTCCAAAGCGGACAGCTCATTTCGCGCTGTATCGAGGATGTCCGTGCGATCGAACGATTTGCCGCTGGCTCACTTGGCGATCTAATTCGGTTCATATTGCTTTCGGTGGGGATTCTTTATATTATGCTCTCGGCGAACATCTCGCTGGCTTTGATCGCACTGTTGCCGATGATCCCTTTGATATTGATGACTGGCGTCTTTGGCACCAAGATCGGTGCGCTGTTCTTTGCAGTGGATGTTGCCGTGGGTGATGTGTCCAACCGGTTGCAGGAGAATGTAGTCGGGGTGCAGGTTGTGCGCGCCTTTGCGCGGGAAGACTATGAGATCAAACGCTTTACCGATGCGAATCAAGTGGTCTTCAAGACGTGGGTCAAGGTGATCGATGAATGGTCCAAGATCATGCCGACTACGGGCTGGTTGACCTCCATCAGTGTCATTCTGATTCTCTGGTTTGGCGGGCAAATGGTCATGAGCGGAGTACTCACCATTGGCGCGGTCGTGGCGTTCAACGCTTATATTTTGATGCTGGCAGAACCCGCTCAACAACTGACCGGACTCGTCAACGCGGGTGGTGAGGCTGCGGCAGGTGCACAACGTGTGTTTGAAGTGTTGGATACTGAACCCGCGATCCAATCTTCCGCTGAGGCGGTGAAATTAGAGACACTGCATGGCGAAGTGGAATTCCGTGGGGTGGGGCTGAAATATGCAGATGAAAAAACAGCCTCCTTAAGCGGAATCAGTTTACGGGTCGCATCGAATCGTATTGTCGCATTGATCGGGCAGACGGGTTCAGGGAAAACGTCGTTCGTGAATCTCATCCCGCGTTTTTATGATGTCACCGAAGGCAGTGTGCTGGTGGATGGGGTGGATGTGCGCGCGATGGATCTGGTTTCGCTGCGGTCGCAGATCGGGATCGTGTTGCAGACGTCACTGTTGTTCTCGGATACGATCAAGGGCAATATTGCGTATGGTCGCCCGGATGCGACGATGGAGGAAGTGATCGCCGCCGCGAAAGCCGCGCAGGCGCATGAGTTTATTGAAGGTTTTACGAATGGATATGACACCGTAGTTGGTGAACGCGGCGTGACATTATCAGGTGGACAACGTCAGCGTGTGGCGATTGCGCGCGCGCTATTGATGAACCCGCGTATCTTGATCCTTGATGATTCGACTTCATCGGTAGATACACAAACTGAAAAATTGATCCAAGCCGCGTTGGATGCGTTGATGGAAGGTCGCACAACATTTGTGATTGCCCATCGTTTGTCCACCGTGCGCCGTGCAGATATGATCCTGGTGATGGATAAGGGTCAGATCGTGGAACGTGGAACACATGACGAACTGCTCGCACGTGGCGGGCTGTATAAAGAGATTCATGATTTGCAGCTAATCGATCATGCGACGTTTGCAGAAGAAATGGAAGAGATTCAAATTGGAGAATCCAAACCCGATGAAGGGTCGCATGTAATTGCCTAAATTCTTAACCGCGAGGAGCGCGAAGTTCGCTAAGAAAAGATTGAAGCCTTTGCGTTCTTAGCGCGCTTCGCGGTGAAAAAAAACTATGACAACTAAAATTATTCCTCCACCGTTTATCACTCAATCTGAAGAAGCCTACGATAAGGGCTACGACCCCCATGTAGCGCGCGGACTGATGAGCTTTGCGAAGCCGTATACGGGACAAATGATCTTTGCGTTGTTCCTCATGATCATTGTGACTGTAGCCGCGGTGTCTGGTCCTTACTTTGTCAAACTTGCAATTGACGAGGGGATTGGGAAGAAAGATGTCAACGCGCTGAAAACGATTGTGTTGACATATCTCGCGGTTGCTTGCGTTCAACTCGTGACCAACTTCTTCCGTGTGCGGATCATGTCGCGGGTTGGGCAGCATGTGTTGTACGATGTTCGCATGGCGATGTTCCAGCATTTACAAAAGCTTTCGCTGAGTTTTTATAACCGTTACAGTGTGGGACGTGTTATCACGCGCGTCATCAATGATGTGGGGACCTTGCGCGAGTTCATTACCTGGGCAGTGCTGGCGATTGTCCGCAACTTGTTGGGGATCGTTGGTACGTTGCTTGCCATGCTAACTTTGAATTTGAGATTGTCTTTGCTGACTTTTGCGGTTCTGCCTTTGATGGTGTGGGCGACGGTCGCGTTTCGGAAAGCGGCGCGGCAGAATTATCGCAAGGTGCGCGCTGCCGTCTCGTGGACCAACTCTGTGCTGGCGGAGAATGTCAACGGGGTGCGCGTGGTGCAGGCGTTTTCGCGTCAGGAACATAATCATCTGAATTTTCAGAATTATGTGAATCGTTATTATCTCGAAACGAGTCTCGATGCGGCGAAAACGGCTTCGGTCTTCACCCCGGTCGTGGATGTGCTGGGTGCGCTGGCAACCGCTGTTGTCGTGTATGTCGGCGGCAAGTATGTGCTGGGTGAAAGCATCACGCCGGGTGTGTTGGTCGCGTTCGTATTGTATATCGATCGTTTCTTCGAGCCGATCCGCGATCTGAGTCGGCGCTTCGATACGCTTCAATCCACGATGGCGGGTGGCGAACGGATCTTGGAAATGCTCAATACACCGGTCGAGGTTCAGGATGCGGCAGATGCCATCGAGATGAAACCAATTACCGGCGACGTCCGATTCGAAGATGTCCAGTTTCATTATTCCGATGATCCGACGCTCGTCCTGAATCAAATTAATTTAAATGCGGATGCGGGGCAGACGGTCGCGTTGGTGGGGGAGACGGGCGCGGGCAAGACGACGATTATCAAACTGCTGACGCGCTTCCATGACCCGACTGCGGGCTGCATCCGCGTGGACGGCGTTGACTTGCGGACGGTGACTCAGCAAAGCCTGCGGCGGCAGATGGGCATGGTGCTGCAGGACCCGTTCCTGTTCAATGGTTCGGTGAAGGAAAATATTCTGTTCGGGCGTTTGGATGCGAGCGATGCGGATGTGATCGCGGCGGCGCAGGCGGTGGGCGCGCACGACTTCATCATGAGTTTGAAGATTGGCTATGAAACTGCGGTGGAGGAAGGCGGTGCGACTCTGAGCGTGGGGCAACGTCAGTTGATCTCATTCGCGCGTGCCTTGCTTGCCAACCCGCGCATTTTGATTCTGGATGAAGCAACATCCTCAGTGGATACGCAGACCGAGCAGATCATTCAACGCGCACTCGCGACTCTCTTGAAAGGACGCACATCCTTTGTGATCGCGCATCGCCTTTCGACGATCACAAGTGCGGATAAGATCGTGGTCATTCACGATGGGAAGATTATCGAGCAGGGCACGCATGCTGAGTTGCTGGCGAATCAGGGGATGTATTATGAGCTTTATAGGACGGGTTTCCAAGAATAAGGTAAAGAAACCTGACAGGTTTCCTGTGTGTCTTGATTAATCGTGTCGTCTGCGCGGACGCGGATTCGGTTTGGGCTCGGTTCTGCGAAAACCTGTCAGGTTTGGTATATTGTGTATTATGAGTTGTATCGAACTGGGTCTCAGAGTAATAGCTTATTGCCTGACTTGATATAATGGTCTCTATTATAAGGATTCTTTATGAAATCGGATACGATTACAAAAGACGATACAACAAATACTTTCGCCCTAGAGTTTTTTAAAGCAATATCAGCTAAAAAATTGTTGTATTTGCGTTATTCTGAGTTTAATGTTTTCTCAGGCTTCACAAAACTTAACCCAACGATTTTGTCAGCCTTCAACATGCCGTTGAATGAAGAGAAGTACGATTTGATCGTAGGCGATTTTCCTATTGGGATGAAACAATTTAATTGGGAAACCCCTGACAAGAAAATTAATATACGCGGTCGACATAACTGGGTAATGTTGTTTCAGTCTCTTTTCAACCTTGCTGATCGTGGATATGGCGTTTTTGTAGTTGAGCCAAGTTTTTTGTTTTCAATTGCGGGGATAAAATTTCAGAATGAGATGAATAATGCTGGTTTTTATTTAAATGCGGTAATGAACACCCCTGAAAAAATATTACATCCTTATACATCTGTTCAACCAATAATTCTAATTGTTTCGCGAAATTTCGCAGAGAAGTTGTACGTTGCAGAATTAATAGATCAATCCGAAACTAAAGATATTGCTAGCAATTTTATTAATGGTGTTGACACTCACAATCTTTCGACGGGTTTATTTACGGTCAGAGCTGATTTTAAGTCGTTTTATCAATATAAAACTTCAAAGCAAGTTGAGAGTCTAGAGTCGTATTATAAAAGTTACAACCGCTATACATTGATGTCTGTTGCCTTAGAAATTAATTCTGTTAGAAGCAATGGCAGCTTTGTTGATAAAGATAACTCGATTTACATTCCTAAGATTGGTACATCACGAGTTGTGTCTAGATTAACTGACACTACACTGAAGCATCAAAATTATTTTCAAGTAGTTCTGCGAAGCGATATAGTAAAGAGTGATTATGCATCCTTGTTTTTCTCCTCTGCTTTAGGGCAATTAATATTGTCCGGATTAGTTTCTCAAACTTTTATTCCTCATATAAACAAAGATGAGATTGCCGATGCATTAATTGCCATTCCAAGTCTAGACGAGCAAGAATCCATTATTGTGACTTATAAAAACCTTTCCGACTTAAAGCTAGCTGTTGATGAGTTTGGGAAGGAACTTGCTTTAAATCCAACAAGCTCATCGAAAATCAATGCTCAATTAGGAAATATGCTTGATGCTCTTGGGGTGTTGACTGAAGCTGATAGAATTCGAGCTTTAATTAGAGAAGGAGAAACAAAGAAAATAGAATTTAAGCAGACACTGGCATCATCCAAGGTGGATAACCGTAATGAATATCCTGTCTTGAAAACTATAGTGGCATTTCTCAATACAGAAGGTGGTTCTCTTTTGGTTGGCGTTAGTGATAATAACGAAGTGCGTGGATTAGACGAGGAAATTAATAAGTTTCCCAAAAAGAGAGACGGTTTTTTGCTCCACTTCAAGAATTTATTAAAGGATAGAATTGGCGAACAATATTACCCATATATTGATTATGAATTGATAGATTTGGATTCGAGCCCAATCTTGATTGTTGATTGCAAGAAGTCACGTATTCCGTGTTATTTAGATCAGAAAGATTTCTTTGTTCGAACCAATCCAGCTACAGACAAGCTAGAAGGACCCAAACTTGTTGAGTACGTGAAACAACATTTTGTTTAATGTTAGCTTTTGTTCGTTAACCAAAATCGCTAGGAGAGGTTTATATGAATAAATTGGAAGCTATTTCTGTCAAATTATTACCTGAAGAAATTGGCGTTCTAAAAAAATACTCGAAGGATGCGATAGAGAAGGGACGCCAACATTTTTTCTGGGAAAAAATTGATGAGCAGCTTGCTAGTGACTACCCTGCTTTAAAAGCTCTTGATGCTTTAGGGTTTGTCAAAATCGAAATGGAAGAGAAGTCAAAGGGGACGATATACGACAGTTATTATTTGACATTATATACATCTGCAATACAAAGAGCTGAATATGAAGGTTCTAGCTACTTCCGAAAACGGTTAACTAGATTCTTCCTAAGTTATAAGGATTGGATGGCAGTATGGGGATTTGTCATTTCGGTAGGATTAGCAATTATAAAATTTCTCGAATATTTTTTCGGAAGGTAGTCTTTGAACAATCCCAAACTCATCTTCCGTATCCACGCCGTTCAGCGCATGTTCGAGCGTGGAATTTTCGCGAAGAAGGTGCGCGGTGCTTTGGAAACAGGCGAGACCATCGAAGATTACTCCTCCGAGATGCCTGAGCCGAGTCACTTGATCTTGGGTTTTCAGGGGAAACGTCCGTTCCATGTGGTGACTTCAGAAAATCCAGAGACAAACGAAATAACGATTATTACGGTTTATATCCCTGACCCTAATAAATGGAAAAAAGATTTCAGGAGCCGAAGGTGATAAAAGACCATTATTTACCGCTAAGAGCGCGAAGAACGCAAAGTTTTAAATCTTTTCTTTGCGGGCTTAGTGTGCTTCGCGGTTCAATATGATCTGCCTCATTTGCAGGCAGGCTGAGACTGTTGACGGACTCACCTCTGTGACCTTTGATCGCGACGAGATGCGGCTGGTCGTGAAGGATGTTCCTGCGCAGGTTTGTCCAAGTTGTGGGGAGGCGTATGTGGAGGAGGATGTCGCTGTGCAGTTGTTGCGGGAGGCGGATGAGATGTCCGCGGCGGGGGAGGTGGATAGTGTAATTGAATATGTGGGAATTGATCGGGGATAGTCTCTGAAAGGTCCGAAACAAGGAATAGTCTCGTAGAGGGTTGACGCATCTTTGATACATGTGACACACTGTGCTCTCGATCTGTTTAGATCGGTTTACATATAATTCATAAACAGGAGATGCACAATGTATAAGAAACTTTTATCGGTTATGGTATATGGTTTGTTGTTTGCGGCATGTGGCGGACAGGCGGTCTCTATCCCAACCGTAACTCCGATTCCGCCTACAATAATTCCATCTCCCATCTCCTTGTCAGCAACGCTGCTGGTAGAAAAGAATCTCGAAACCGAAACAGGCACCTCATACTCACTCGATTGGAGTCCAGATGGAGAGATGCTGGTCGTTGCTTCTGGTGTTGAAATAACACTCCTGAGCGGTGACCTGGGAAAAATTATTTCGAATTTAAAACCTTCAAGCGGCGCACTCACAGCCACATGGAGCCCAGACCAGAAAAGCTTTGCGACGGTCGTTGGATTTCGCAATCCAAAGATAATGCTCTGGGATCGTGCGAACAATCAACTTACGCTGGCTCAAGAGATTTCGGCAGGTTCGGATCAATATAGCGCTTCGTGGAGCCCGGACGGAAAACTACTGGCAACACTCGCCAACGATCGCAAAAGCATTATCCAAATTTGGGATACAGGCACGTGGAAGTTGCTCCATAAGTTCGATCTGCCCTATGCGAATCCACGCCGGGCACTGGATTGGAGTGCGGACAGTAAAACGATCTATGATGCGGGTGAGCTGGAGGGGAGTGCAGTCTATTTTGCCTTGAATGTGGAGGATGGGTCTGTGCAGGAATTGGGGAAATTGCCAGTTGAACAGGCCTATGCCTTTTCCATTTCACCTGATTCAAAGCGGATCGCGGTTGCGGATGAAGCTGGTATGGTGCGAATTTTCGAGGTCGGGTCAGATGATTTGTTGATAGAGTTTCAAGCGGTGGATAACCCTGCTGACCTGGCATGGCATCCGAATGACTCGACACTTGCAATTCTTGGTTACAAAGCAACCTTGCAATTGTGGAGCCTTACTCCATAATATAACTGATAAATTTCTTGACTCCCCCAACTCCAAATGATAAACTCACCTCATCTTATTCTTGAAAGGAGGCACGTACAAATGAAAGCCCTGATGACATATTCTTTTGTGTTTAGCGCGCCTCCTGAAGGTGAAATAACGACTTAAGTCGTTACTACGGATTTTAATTGTCCACCGCAGGTGCTTCTCGCCCTGCGGTTTTTGTTTTAAGTGTTATCTGAGGAAAATTTTTATGAATTCTCGCAACAGGAAATTCCTATCCTATTACAAGCCATATATGAAACTGTTTTATGCAGACATGGCGTGTGCTTTGGTTGTTTCTGGAACGGCGCTGGCTCTGCCGTTGTGTGCCAATTACATCACCAAGCATGTCTTGCAGAACAATGTGTCTGATGCCCTCCGTCAGGTGTATGGCATGGGAGCTTTGATGCTCACGTTGCTGCTTGTGCATGTGCTCAGTAATATGTTCGTCGACTATCAAGGTCATGTGATGGGTGCGCGGATGGAAAGTGATATGCGTCGCGAGTTGTTCGACCATTATCAGAAGTTGTCATTTCGTTTTTATGACGAGCAAAAGACGGGTCAGTTGATGACACGTCTCACCAATGACTCGTTTAATATGTCCGAGTTGTTCCATCACGGACCGGAAGATATTGTCATCTCGTTGTTGAACTTTGCAGGCGCATTTATGATCATGCTGACGATCAACGCCAGACTCGCCCTGGTTGTCTTTCTCTTTTTACCGATCATGGCTGGATATGTGGCGTATTTCAACAAGCGCACACAAACCGCGCGGCGGATATATTATGAGCGTATCGGCGATATCAACGCGCAAGTGGAGGATACACTCGCTGGCATCCGGGTGGTGAAGTCATTTACGAATGAAGCGATCGAAGGCAAGAAGTTCGGGCATGCCAACGAGCAGTTTGTCGTCAGCCGCAAGGATGTTTATCGAAACGAAGCATTTTTCTCGGCTGGGATGACCGCGTCCGCTCAGCTTCTCGTTATTGCTGTGATCGTCTTCGGCAGTATTGCCATCCTCGGCGCTGCTGTGGATTTGCCCGACCTCATCACATTTTTATTATATGTCGGAATTTTGATCGAGCCTATTCAGCGCTTCAGCAATTTCACCCGGCTCTACCAGGAAGGCATGGCTGGCTTTACCCGGTTCATGGAAGCCATGGATGTGACGCCGGACATAAAGGATGCGGACAATGCAATTACGCTCACTGGAGTTCATGGAAAAGTGGAATTCAGAAATGTCAGTTTTAAATATAAAGAGGAACATGATTATGTCCTGAAAAATATTTCACTGGACATCAAGGCTGGTGAATACATTGCCCTGGTTGGATCTTCTGGAGTTGGCAAGACGACGCTTTGTTCTTTGATCCCGCGCTTCTATGACATCAACGGAGGCTGTATCTTGCTCGATGGAATTGACCTCAGAGACATCTCTCTGCGCTCACTCCGCAGCAATATCGGCGTTGTGCAACAGGATGTATATCTGTTTGCTGGCACCGTCATGGACAATATCCGCTATGGGAAAATAGACGCCAGCCGGGAAGATGTCATCGAAGCTGCCAGAAAGGCAAATGCCCACGATTTCATCATGCAGCTACCGGCTGGGTATGACACGGATATCGGTCAGCGTGGCGTCAAGCTCTCGGGCGGACAGAAACAGCGCTTGAGCATCGCGCGTGTCTTCTTGAAAGATCCGCCTATTTTGATTTTCGACGAAGCGACGAGTTCGCTCGATAATGAAAGTGAGCGAGCTGTTCAAGAGTCGCTGGAGAAGCTGGCGAATAGCCGCACAACGCTTGTCATTGCCCATCGCCTCTCAACGATTCGAAATGCCCAAAGGATCGTTGTATTAACGGAGGCTGGGATTGAAGAGCAAGGGACACATGCTGAGTTGATTATGATGGATAGAACGTATGCGAATTTATATAACGTTCAGGCAAAGATATAAAATTGTGATGTGCCTGAACTATGACACGCTCGCAAAGATGACGCTGTCAGTGGTGGTCGAGGTCAATCGGGCAGTGGCAGTTGCCATGTCTGGAAAGCTGCGGGAAGGTTTGCAAATCCCATTGAGTCTCGAATTGGGTGAGATACTCAAAATATAACCAGTTTTTAGCTTGTCAAAATAGAATATTCGTTCTACAATGCAGGGAGAGTCTTATTTGTAGAAAGGATATACTCACATGTTGAATCTAAATTCGGTCATGATCGGAACCAAACAATCCTCTGCGCTGGTAGCTTTCTATGAAAAGGTTTTGGAAAAGCCAGCTGATATGGTTGACGCAGAGAATGGATTTTGGGGTTGGCAGGTGGGCAATGTGTTTTTGGGAGTCCTCCAACATTCTGAAATGGGTGGCAATACAAAAGACCCCGGGCGCGTAATGATCAATTTTGAAACGCCGCAGGTCCAAGAAGAATTTGAACGCATCAAAGCGGCTGGCGGCGCGGTCATCCATGAACCCTATGAAATGGGGCAGGGTTGGCTCGCAACTTTGGCTGACCCTGACGGAAACTTCTTTCAATTAATGAACCCCATGTGATCGCGGCCTGTTTCAACTGAATATTTTGATGGAGAAATATCATGCGAAAATTGATAGTCTTCAACCACGTCTCGCTGGATGGTTACTTTACCGATGCAAATGGCGAAATGCGCTTTGCACAAAATCCCATTCCTGATGCGGAATGGGATGCGTTTGTCTCAAGCAATGCCGGTGCGGGCGGGACGCTCGTGTTTGGCAGAATCACCTACGACCTCATGGCAAGTTTCTGGCCCACACCTATGGCGGCGCAGCAAATGCCAGATGTCGCCGAACGGATGAACAGCCTTCCCAAAGTGGTTTTTTCGAGGACTATGCAGGAAGCATCATGGCAAAATACAAAGTTGGTGAAAAGCGACATCACGGGTGAAATAAAAAAGATGAAGAATGAGGCTGGGGCGGATATGGTCATCTTTGGCAGTGGGATGATCGTTTCACAATTGGCGCAGGCAGAGTTAGTCGATGAATACCAATTCGTAGTGGATCCGGTTGTTCTCGGTAAAGGTCGGACAATGTTCGATGGTCTCAACGAGAAGCTGACTTTGAATTTGAAAAGCTCACGCACCTTTGGCAACGGGAACATCTTGCTGTGCTATGAGTCAATTATATAAAAAGGAGTCTCTTGATAACTGAAAACTTTCTCGAGAAATTATTTGAGCACAACAACTGGGCGAACCTTAGGATTATTGAAGTTTGCTCCACGCTGAGTGATGAGCAACTCGACTCTGAGCCCCACTCTGTAACGAAAGGGACTATCCGCCGCACATTAGTGCATCTTGTTTCTTCGCAATACAGCTACCTGAGAACCCTGACACTGCCGCTGGAAGAGAGGCTCGATGCCGTCACCGTGGATTTCGCGGAGTTGCAAGAGTCTATAAGCAAAAGCGGAGAACAGTTGCTGGCATTCGCAAGCGAGCAACAACCGCAGAAGGCTCAACTCCAAACGAGGGATGGGTACTTTGTGGAGCCCTGGGTACTCATGGTGCAAATTATTAATCATGCAACTGAACATCGCGAACAGATCAAAAGCATGCTCAGCGCTCAAGGTATAACTCCTCCAGATATTGATGGCTGGGACTTTGGAGATGCAAAGAAGGCGCTCATCCCAATTTCAACTTAAATTGGAAGCGTGGTTTTGATACAATCGCATCATGAAGCAGCGCCTGTGCCTGTTCTTTTTATTTCTCCTCGTTGCTTGTCAGCCTGTGGCTGGTTCTCTAACTGCGACATTGCCTCCACCTCGTTATGTCGCTATTGAGACAATCACTCCCTCGCCCATCCCGACCGAGACTCTTACTCCTTCACCAACTCCAACAATTGATGAATTGATTTATCCATACACGATTGATGGACTTCGCCAACATAATTACCAAAGCGGCGATATTCACATCCGCTCCACATTAGATGAGACCGATAAATACACCAGTTACTTGATTGATTATCCCAGTGATGGACTCACGATCACGGGTGTGATGCAGATTCCGGTAGGCGAAGGACCGTTTCCGGTCATCGTTATGAATCACGGCTTTTTCGCGCGCAGCATCTATAACTCTGGTGATGGCACGGATCGCTCTTCAGCATATCTTGCTGAGCACGGATACATTACCCTTGCTTCTGATTATCGCAGTTGGGGTGATTCTGATGTTGGAGAGAGTTTCTTTTATTCAGGCTTGGTCATTGACGTGATCAATTTGATCAACGCGATTCCATCCATCCCTCGAGCGGACCCGCAGCGTGTTGGCATTTGGGGTCATAGCATGGGTGGCGGTGTGACGATTAAAGTTTTAACT
>JBDTWO010000109.1:0-15479 GCA_040006635.1 Chloroflexota bacterium | reverse complement strand
GGTCAATAGACCAGAAATACGGGCAATGGCTTTGTTGGACATGATGTCTCTCCGAGTTTATTTTCGCCCAATTATAGCTTCTGCCAGCTTGAGTTTCCCCATCATTCCTGACTGCGGACGATTATTCCTATAAATTCCCCTCAAGCGGACTGACCACGATCTCGCGAACCAAAAGATGACTGTCACCTGAGTTCGTCGGTTGATCAGACTTGGCTTATCCTATGCGGATAATGGACATTCCTCGTTCACATATTATGCTTTTCAGAAGGTGGAATGCTAAATTTGTGACCGTGGGTATTATATAATCATCGGTATCACCACTTGCCCGATGGCTGCAATAACCTTTTTGCCGGTGTTGTAGTTAAAATATCAAAGAGCGGTGATCGATGCAGCACTTTGTAAATTGAAAACTACGTCCCATAAACTTCAATGAAAGGCTGAGACCATGAAAACGAACATGAATTTGAATATCAAGGAATTCAACAGTTACGGCAAAGAAGGCAAAAAAGGCAATCTGTTGGGGATCGAGCCGTATGTTCTGCCTGAGGATTATGCTTCGATTGAGAATCTCCAGGCAAAACTCGATGGCTATCTTTCTGTAGCCCAGTCAAAAGGCTGGATCAATGAGCGGACGGTTGTTCTATGGCCCGAATATATCGGCACGTGGCTGGTTTTCACTGGCGAAAAGCCAGATCCCACGCTGCCAGGTATCATTAATAATTTAGTCGCGGCACACCAAAAGGAATATAGCGCTTTTTTGGCAAGTGCGCCGGAACAGAAAAAGGACTATGCGGCCATCTTTCGCACCAAAGCGCAAGACATAGCTGTCTCCTATCAGACTATTTTTTCAAGATTGGCGAAAAAGTATAAAGTGACCACTATTGCTGGTTCGCTGGTGCTCCCTTCGCCCAGCATTGCTAATGGGAAAATGGTGCTCGATGTTAATGGACCACTATATAATGTTGGCATGGTTCTGGATGCAAAAGGTAAACCTTATCCGCAGCTCGTTTATAAAGCTTATCCGACCTCTGGTGAATTGGTGTTCACCACCCCGGCGCCGGTTGGAGTCCTTCCGGCATTTGATACACCTGCCGGGCGGATCGGCGTCCTGATCTGTGCTGATTCTTTTTATCCGCAAGCTTATGCCCGTCTGAAAACTCTTAAAGTGGATGCCATTGCCGTACCCTCGTATGGACACGGCGGCTTGAAAGCCTGGACAGCAACCTGGATCGGTAATGATGGCTGGCCAAACTCACCCGATGTAAACCCGAAGGATGTAAATAAAATAACCAACTCAAAAGCCTGGCGCAAATATTCGCTGGTGGGTCGGATCAGTGAAACTCAAGCTGCACATGGAATTAACGTATTCCTGCATGGAGAGCTATGGCCCGAGCTCGATATGGGCGGCGGTGTGTCAGTTGTGGTTCGTAACAAACATAATGATGAGAGGTGGAACAGGGAATTCATGACCTCCCAAGCCACGCTCAACAATTTGTGGTTTTGAGTAAAACGCCATTTATGCCCCCGCCCGTGGACTTAACCCACGGGCAATTTCTACAAACTCCCCTCAAGCGGACTGATCACGATCTCACGAACCAACAGGTGACAGTCATCTTTAAGATGACTGTCACCTGAATATTTGAAACCCACAGGCTATCCCTAAGAAATCCGTTCGAGCAGAAATTTACTTTCTGCTTTGTTCATATTTTGCTTGTTTTGTTAAATTCATTAGAGACTCATTTGGCGCAGTTGGTATATTATTGTGCAATGGACAACGATAAACAAATGTAGGAGTATTTTGCTTGTTCAAAAAATCTTGCATCTCTGTGACGTTAGCGCTTATAAGATATTGTGGTGGATTAATACGAAAACAATCGACTGGACGTTGGCAATCTTCTTCTGGGCAAACGGGAGTTGGATTTTGAAATCTAAAACGTCCCGGCTTCCATAATAATCCTTTATAACTAAAATATTTTTCTTTCTTACGAATAATGAAAAAATCTGGCTTATGGGTAATATCTATTTCTTTTACGGTCTTGGCATTTCTTCGGAGTGACACTATTCTAATAATCGCTGCACAAAGGGCGATTATTAGTGGTACTGTGTAAAATAATGTTATCCAGTAGTTTCCAACTATTGTCTTAAGGCTATCGCCTTGAAAATATGTATAGGCTTGAACCAAACTCCACTCAGCAGTTATAACAACTATATAAGTAGAGATTAAGGCAACAAAAAAAGTTACTGAGTATGAGAGAAAAGATGTTTTTTGCATATGCTATGAGATGTTGGTTTTATCTATTGAAATTATACCCTCCCCGCGCATCAGACTTTCATTAACCTCCCCACTCGTCTGGTTGCGTGATTGGTCATCTGGACTTATAGTCAGTTAGTCCGCTGATCAAATCCTTACCGTTCAACGACCAGCAGACCACAAGACTAGCAGACTAGAAGACTAACAACCAGGAGACTAACCCCCATGCACGGCTACGGCTGGTATTCATATATGCGATCGGGCGATCAAAAGCCCAAGGTAACCAAAGAACTTTTACTGCGCGTGCTGACCTACGCGCGACCCTACTGGGGACAGATCAGTGGCATGCTCGTGACCATTTTGCTTAGCGCAGGTTTTTCCCTGCTGACGCCGCTTATCTTCCGCAACATGATCGATGTGGTCATCCCTGCCAAGGATGTGACCCGTCTCGTTTGGCTGGCTGTGGCGTTGTTGTTTATCCCGGCCATCGAAGGCGGTATCGGAGTCATCCAACGGCGACTCAACTCCACGGTGGGTGAGGGCGTGATCTATGATTTGCGCTCGTCGCTGTTTGCGCGGCTTCAGCGGATGTCCCTGCGCTTCTTCACGAACACCAAATCAGGTGAGTTGATGAGTCGTCTCAACAACGACGTCGTCGGTGCGCAGAACGCCATCTCCAACACCATTGTAGATATCATCACCAACATCGTGCAGTTGATCGCTTTGTTGGCGGTCATGCTCACTCTCCAATGGAAACTCACCCTCGTCAGCATCCTCATTCTGCCGCTATTCATTCTCGTTGCGCGCAGGCTTGGCAATGTCCTGCGCGATATTGCCCGCGAAGCGATGGAGCTCAACGCGCAGATGAATGCGCACATGAGCGAGACCCTCAACATCGGCGGCGCGTTGCTCATCAAATTGTTCGGACGCACCCGCGATGAAGAGAATCGTTTTCGTGAGCGTGCCGCGAATGTGCGCAATATGGGCATCCGCCGCGCGGTGGTTGGCTCGAGCTTCTTCGTCATCATGGGGCTGGTCAGTTCGGTGGGCACGGCGCTCGTCTACGGTCTCGGCGGTTATTATGTGATTCAGGGTGCGTTCACTGTCGGCACCATCGTCGCTTTCGGTTCGTACCTCGGTCAGTTGTACGGCACGCTGCAGGGTCTCGCGGGCGCGCCGGTTGATTTTTCAACCAGCATGGTTTCGTTCGAGCGCGTCTTTGAGATCATTGACCTGCCGCATGATATTGTTGAAAAAGAAAATGCGCTTGTGCTTCACGATGTCAAAGGCGATCTCGAGTTCGATAACGTTAATTTTAATTACAGCATCGACGACTCTAAACTTCTCAAGGATGTCAAACGCTATGGGAAGATGGAAAACGTGGGCGCGGTCTTGTCGTTGGCAGATAAAAGCAACGGCAAGAAAAAGGATGAAGACAACGCGTCAGCCTCAGGGACGTCTGACTCGGCCTCCCAAGCCCGCGAGGTCGCTTTGAGCGGAATCTCCTTTAAGTCCGCGGCTGGGAATCTGGTCGCACTCGTTGGACCTTCTGGCGCGGGCAAGACCACCATCACGTATCTCATCCCACGCCTGTATGACCCCACGAGCGGAGTCATCCGCATTGACGGACACGACCTGCGCGAGGTGACGCTCGAGTCGCTTTCGTCTGCGATTGGCATGGTGACGCAGGAGACATACCTGTTCCACGATACCATCCGCACGAACCTGACGTATGCGAAAATGGACGCCACGCAAGCCGAGATCGAGTCTGCCGCGCGCGCCGCCAACATCCACAACTTCATCATGGACCTGCCCGACGGCTACGACACGATCGTGGGCGAACGCGGTTATCGCTTGAGCGGCGGCGAAAAACAACGCATCGCCTTGGCGCGTGTGATCTTGAAGAACCCCAGAATTTTAGTGTTGGATGAAGCCACGAGTTCACTCGATAGTGAATCCGAAGCGCTGATTCAAGATGCCTTGAAGCGCGTCATGGCAGGGCGTACCAGTATCGTCATTGCGCATCGCTTATCCACGATCCTTGCTGCAGATTTAATTTTGGTGATGGATAGAGGGCAGATTGTTGAACGCGGCACGCACGAGCAGTTGATTGCGATGGGCGGATTATATAGTCAGTTATATGAAACGCAGTTTCGAGGGGAACGAGTGTAATTAAATTATGCTATACTCTGAAAATAAGCAAGGAGAACGATATGACTAAATTAGAGTTAGCCTTCTCTGAAATCGAAAAACTTCCGCCTACTGAACAAAATCAATTTGCGGCGTGGATTTTGGAAGAATTACATTCCGAGCAACGCTGGGCAAAACTATTCGCCGAATCCAGCAATATGTTATCGAGTCTCGCCGATGAAGCATTGGCAGAGCATAAGGCAAAGAAAACTAAAAAACTGAATCCCGAAACTTTATGAACTCCCACACCACAGATAAGTTTCGGAAAGCCTTCGCAGAATTGCCTGCCGACGTTCGAAAACAAGCACGGCAGGCATATCGTCTTTTTATAGAAAATCCCCACCACCCAAGTTTGCGATTTAAATCCATTCATTCAACCCGCCCTATTTATTCGGCGCGGATTGGGCTTGATTATCGCGCTGTTGGTATCCGCGATGAGGACGAGATCATCTGGTATTGGATTGGTTCGCATGCTGATTACGATAAGTTGCTTCGACAGTTCAGGAAATAATTCTGGTAGTGGATCGCGGACAGATCGTCGAACGCGGCACACGAGGAGTTGTCCGAAGGACGACGGGCGGGTTATATAGTCAGTTATATGAAACGCAGTTTCGAGGGGAACGAGTTTAGTTCTTAGCCACGGATTACACAGATTTACACGAATAAATTTGTAGGGGCGGACCATTGGTCCGCCCCTTTTTAGTTAGGCGATAATGCGAGCCTTCATCCACTCATTCGAATTGTGGAAATCTGCAACCGCCGTGCCTGGGTGCACGAGTTCATCGAACAAGGGACGATCGGCAGCGTTCAGGGTTTTATCTATAATACCGAGTGCATCTTCAAGATGTGCGAGTGTGCGTGGTCCAATAATGGGAGCGGTGACGCCGGGTTGATCTTTGATCCAGAGCAAGGATAGTTGCGAAGCGGTCAGCCCGCGTTCCTCTGCCATTTGGCTGACTGCCTTACCCACGTCAATGCCGCGCTGCGTGACACGTGCCTTGACCATGCTGCTATCCCAAAGTTGAGCGCGTGAACCCTCGGGGTAATCGGTTGTTTGGGTGTAGCGTCCCGCCAATAAGCCCATTGCCAGCGGTGACCAGGGGATGATCGCCAGATCGTATTTTTGGCACAACGGGATAAGTTCATTCTCGATGCGACGATCTAACAAGTTATAGGGCGGCTGTTCGCTGATATAACGATTCAATCCATACCGCTCACTGATGGATAGCGCTTCCATCACCATCCAGGCTGGGTGCGTGGAACATCCGATATAGCGGACTTTCCCGGCACGGATCAGGTCATCGAACGCCCGCAGGGTTTCCTCCTGTGGATGAGCCATCGGCGGGCGATGAAGCTGATACAGGTCAATGTGATCGGTTTGCAGACGTTTCAACGAATCTTCACAGGCTTTGATGATGTGGTAGCGGCTTCCACCCGCATCATTGGGCTGATCTCCTACGCGGCTGAAGACTTTGGTTGCCAGCACGACCTGATCACGTAAATTCTTCTCTTTCAAGAATTTCCCGGTGATGCGTTCGCTATCGCCTTTGTTATACACATTTGCCGTATCGAAAAAGTTAATGCCACCCTCCACGGCTTTCTGCATGATGCTGAACGAATCTTCTTCATTGGTTGAGCCGCCGAAGTTCATTGTCCCCAAGCACAACGGCGAGACCATTACCCCAGAGCGACCCAGTTTTCGGTATTCCATAATATACACATCCTTTCGATATAAAGTTTGGTGTTGTCAATCATAACGAAGGAATCCCCAATCCGTTGGTAGAAGTTATTACAGAGTTAGCTTGTCTCACGCCTTGAACTGATCCCATAGATCGCGCATTACTTGTATGTTTCCCAGGTGTGTGCCTGTGTGTTTCAAGGCGTGTCCGAGCACCCAGCCGACTGTCACTTCGCGAGAGCCGAAGGTGCGTTTGGTCTCCATATCTGCGAGAGTTAACGGTTCCAGTACGCTCTCGATATAGGCACTACTGTCACTGAGACGTTGTATCAGGATATTGGGTGCAATATCCTTTGCCCGAAATTCAGAGTCGCGGTCGCGACCGAATGGTTGTCCCGCGATGATTTCGCCAAATAGAAAACGTTCCGAGCCTGTAATGTGGACGACCAGAGTCGTGATCGAGTTCACCTCTGGCTTTGGCGACCAATCCAATGCTTCAGGCGAAAGTCCCTCCAGGGCTTTTTCCACATGGCTGTGTAATTCCTGCAAGTTATTTAAACAATCGGCATAAAAAGTCTGCATTGCGCCTCCAGTGATGGTTTTGGTTCATTATATAATACCCACGGTCACAAATTGCGCTTTCCACCTTCAGAAAAAGCGCAATTTGTGACCGAGTGCGATATAGCATCTGGCAAATTCATAAGTTCGTGGGGTGTATTATGATATCTTACGGCGCACAATTCCAAACATAAGTTGGATGATCTTCCGAATACGGATAAATGGGGGAAGAGAAGGAAGTGCCGACGCCCAAACTTTCAGGGAGGAAAACGAAGCGCAGGTCTTTCAACTCAGCCGTAGATGGAATATCAAATCTCAGCCAGGCGTCGACTTCCTGACCCGGGAAGATGACAGGTTCCAGAGCCGTGTAGTCCGCGTAATCTTTGCGATGTCCGTATGTGGGTTTGAGTTCGGTTGCGGCGTAGAGCGCGCTAAAATGTTCAATGGGCAGGAGATCAATATCTTTCTCACCTGTATTTTTTAGCTGTACATGCACCCAGAGAAATTTTAGACCGGGTGAAGGCACTCTTTGCGAGCCAAACTCGGTGACAAAACTATCGTTGATCTCGGTTTGGGACATGGTCACTTGCAGTCCCTGCGAGAGGATCGAGTTGCCGGGCGAGGAAGGCGTGGGTAATACCTTCACTTCCGTCGGCGTAGGTTGTGAGGTCGGTGGGATGGCTACGGGCGTAGCGTCAATGCAGGCGGTCAATAGGAACAACACGCATAAAGTACTACATAGAGCGAATGATATTTTTTTCATTGGAAACGATTGGACTCCATCCAATATGAATACGTAGAATGGCTCTTTGGGTCTCAACTGCATAAATGGTAGAGGAGGCTTCATCCGTGCAGTCTGGCAAACACGAGCACGAGAGCAAAGACGATTCCACAACTCACAATGCCCGTCAGTATCTTGACATACCAGTTATTGTGCCAAGGATAATTTTTCGTGAAACTACGAATGATAAATGCGGGGATGAGTGCGACTACTCCAGTAGAGAAAAGGAATATTCCGGCAACATCGTAGCCCGATTGATGAAGTTGTCCCAGATACCAGCCGTATGCCATTAAGATCAGTGAGGTAATGCTGGTTAGAAAGATGTCTTTTAGTTTCATGCGCACCTCTTATGTTGAGTATACACCTGCGACTTTCATAATAGAAGTCGTTTGACAACTTACTAACTAGTAAGTAAAATCCCGTCCATGGTTAAGATCGAGAACTCCAAGCGGACAATTTTGAATCTGGCTGAAGCCTTGTTGCAGGATAAAGGTTTCAACGGTTTTAGTTATGCTCACATCGCCGCGGAGTTCGGGGTGAAGAATGCCGCGATCCATTATCACTTTCCGAGCAAGGAAGCGTTGGCGAGCGCGGTGATTCGACGGTACCGCGAACGTTTTCAATTGTGGATCAACAACGCCCGGGTTAAGGACCTGGTGCCTGAGAAGAAATTGGATTGGTTCTTTGGCATTTACTCGGAGATGCGCGCCGACCAGGGCAAGATCTGTCTCGTGGGTTCTCTGGAAGCGGAATTCAATTCGATCCCTGTTGGGTTGCAGGCTGAAGTGGAAGGCTTGCATAAGGAATTGCTCAAATGGCTTGAAGCAACGCTAAGCGAAGGGAAAACGGCGGGCGTCTTCAATTTCACGGGTCAGTCTGCCAACAAAGCCGCGTTGATCCTGTCCAGCATACAGGGTGCCTTACAAATGGCGCGTGCCTTGGGGACGAAAAAGTTTCGGGATGTGATCGAACAGAATCGATCAGACCTGCTCGCGTAAAATTTTTTATCGTCAAAACTTACTGGTTGGTAAGTAAAAAATAAAGGAGAATAAGAATCAATGAATGCGTCAACGGACACAACTGAATCACAGGTTCTGATAAAAAAGGTGTACCGGGCTTTCTTTAGCCCGAGCAAGTATGAGGTCAAATCTGCAGACCAGGCAATTCTCGAAAACGGGATCAACTCCCGGGTCCCATTTGGAGGCGGCGGGTTGGCTGTCACGAGTTGGGGTCAGGCAAAAGCTCCGTCAGTGTTATTAATGCATGGCTGGGGCGGAAGTCGTGCGCAAATGACCGGCTTTGTGGATCCGTTGTTGTCGGCTGGCTATCATGTTGTGGCGTATGACCAACCCGCACACGGCGAATCGGATGGCAGACTCACAAATATGCTGGAGATTGCTCCGACGATGGAACTCGTTGCAAAGCAGACGGGCAAATTTGATGCGATCATCGCCCACTCGTTCGGGACGTTGATCACATCCTACGCTTTGGTCAATCTGGATTTCGCGCCTCCTGCCAAGCTGGTATATTTCGGCGCTTTCAACCGGCTTTTGGATTCCCTACAGCGTTTTCAGGTGCTGGCGAATCTCCCTGATGAACTCATCGAGGGGTTAAGGGAGATGATCTCTGAGAATTTTGGAAAGGGTGTGCTCGAAGTGATCGTCAATGAGGACCTGGTTCCCAAGATCGATATTCCCGCCTTAATGTTCCATGATGTGTCTGACAATGTCACACCCATTGAGGACAGCCGTGCGATTGCAAATGCCTGGAGGAGCGCTCAGTTCGTTGAAACGGATGGCTTGGGCCATCGCGGCGCTTTGCAATCAAAAGAGATCCATGAACGAGTTGTCAGATTCTTGAAGAACTAGAAATTTACCTTTGGAACAAAAATCAAAGAGACCAGCCCCATCAACGGGCTGGTCTCTTTTAATTCAAAATCTTATTTCTCGGTTGATTGACCCGGGGTCGTTGCTTGCGTTTCCGGGGTTGCGGCTACATCTTGAGAAGGATTGTTCTTTCTCTTCTGCTTTTCCTTTTCCTTCTGCTCTTTTTTACGTTTCTTTTCCAATTCCTTCTGGCGTTTCTCGTATTGGTAGTTTACTTTAGCCAAAGTGGCATCCTTTCATGTTGTTACAGAGTATCGCCTACCTGACTGGAGGTCTAGTAATTTATGAGGCAAGCGATAGACTGGTTGAGTCCGATAAATCATTATAGCATCCAAATAGACTAATATCCCGCAGGCGCTTTATCGAACCAGGGTTTGGCTTTTTCCAATTGACCTGCTAATCGGAACAGTGTCGCTTCATCACCCCATTTGCCAACGAAGTGCATACCGATTGGCAGACCTTCAGCATTCCAATGCAGTGGCACCGACATGGCAGGCTGACCCGTAACATTGAACACCGGCGTCCACGGGATGAATTCGTACGTCCGCGCGGCAACGGGTTTAATCACGCCCATCGCTTCCAGAATCCAGGTTGCACCGGTGCGCCCGATCAATTTGATCTGGTTTTGCTCTGCCACAGAAAGTTTCAACGCACCGATCTTCACCGGCGGCTGATTCAAGACGGGGGTCAGCAGGGCATCATAATTTTCAAAGAAGCGACCAATGTCACGCGAAACTACCTGTAGATAGCGAATAGCTTTGGCATAATCTGAGGCTTTGAGCATGGTTCCAAACAGCCCCGTGGCAAACGTGAGCGTATCGAAATCATCCACCGAAACTTTTTTGCCCGTGATCCCGGCGATCTCTTCGATATCCGCGCGCATTTGTCCTGCGATGATGGTCAGGAAATGCAAAGAGTATTCTTCGGCGTTGATCTGGGGCGCCGCTTCAACCACCTCATGCCCGAGTGACTTGAGCAACTCGACAGTTTCTTCCACACCCCTTATACAATCGGCATGGACGTTCTTCCCAAGCATGGGCTGGGTTGAAAATGCGATGCGTAATTTGCCGGGTTTTCGACTCACTTCTTTCAAGAAAGGTCCAGCTTCAGGGATCATATACGGCGCGCCGACATCCGCACCCTGGGTTGCATCCAACATGGCCGCCGAATCGCGCACCGAACGCGTGAGCACATGCTCGATGGCAAAACCCTGCCAGGCTTCACCGATGATCGGACCCGTAGGTGTGCGCCCGCGCGTGGGTTTGAGTCCGAACAATCCGCAGGCAGAAGCTGGAATGCGGATCGAACCGCCGCCATCGCCGCCGGTAGCGAACGGCACCATCCGCGCCGCCACTGCGGCTGCAGATCCTCCGGATGAGCCGCCGGGGGTGCGTGAAAGGTCCCAGGGATTATGAGCCGCCCCAAGGGTGTCTGATTCGGTGTAGGGGGTCAATCCAAATTCTGGGGTGTTGGTTTTGCCCACCACGATGGCGCCAGTGGCTTCCCAGCGCTTTGCCATTTCAGAAGTAACCGTTGCGGGAATATTTTTCCACAACTTATTTCCGCCGCTGGTGGGGAGTCCCTCTAACGTGGCGACCAGGTCTTTCATCAAAAACGGCACACCTTTGAACGGACCCTCCGGCAATTTCCCTTTTGCCGCAGTGCGGGCGCGTTCATAGAGTTTATTGACCACCGCATTCAATTTTGGGTTATGAGTTTCGATCCTGGTTATTGCTTCTTCCACCAATTCCCCCGGCGACATTTTCTTTTTGCGAACCAATTCTGCCAAGCCCAACCCGTCGTATTTACTGTACTCAGAGAAAGCCATGATCATCCTCCGCATCCAAAGATGGGGCGATTATAGCACTCCCATAAATAAAAAAATCAGGCGGATATTGTTCCGCCTGATCATAGATTCAATTACATGTGGTGCGCCGCCGTTTGAACGCTGCGGCTAGATCAAAGTCCGCTTCATGCTGACCCGTTGCCTGCCTCGCTTCGAAGTGATATTTCCCGCGCCCGCGTCCGATCAGCAAGCCGCCTACAGCGAAAACAATCAGCGAGCCGAATGCCACCGCCAGCCAGAACGGTGACGAGGGCAAACGGGTAAGCGCTTCAGAGACTCCTGCTGCGACTAAACCCACATACGACCAGTTCATGAATTCATAGTGCAGTTCCAGCCAACGTCCATGCGGGAGGCGCAAGTACGCAGGGATGAAACCTGCGATGAGCGTGATGAAGCTCGCTAATGCCGCGCCGTGAAAAGGTCCGAAGTGACCGGTGAGTCGATAAATGAGCAACGCAGAAATATTCAACCCCAGCATGTTGAAGAAATAAGCGTAACCCAATTGCTTGTGTAGGCGCGTCCCTTTGCGTGTGAGCAGGACGCCCAATCCCAGGATCAATGCCGAGATGGCGGTGCCGATGTGCAGTCCAGATGCGATTTGATAAACCATTTTTACTCCTTGAAGTCATGAGATTGTATCTGGATGTGAATCAAAACGCATCCCTCTGGAGTATTGTCACGCTTATTACTTCGGCAGTCGTACTGCCGAAGGCGCGGACATCCAGCAGTGCAACTGCTGGATGAACCCTTTGTAGGTATTAAATCACGCTGTTATACTTGCCGCACTATGGAACTCTCACAGAACATTCACCTGCTCGGAGATCTGCTTGGCAAAGTTATTTCTGAGCTTGAGTCGCCGCAGATCTTTGAAACTGAAGAACGCATCCGTGCATTGGCGAAGGCACGCCGCGGCGGTGACGTGGTTGCCGCAGAACATTTACATGCCGAAGTATCGGCTTTGCAAAGCAAAGATGCGCGTGTGATCGCCGCATCGTTCGCCGCTTATTTCGACCTCGTGAATCTCGCGGAGGAGAATCAGCGCGTGCGGTTACTGCGTCAGCGTGAAGACGCTTCTTATCCCGAACCAGTTCCGGAGTCGATCGGCGAAGCGTTTGCGAGTCTCAAAGCGCGCGGCGTCACACGTGAGCAGATATCCGCACTGTTGGCTGAGTTATCCATCGAGATGGTCCTGACCGCACACCCCACCGAGGCGCGGCGTCGCACGGTGCTTTCGAAGACGGAGCGCATCACACAACTCCTCAGCTTGATCAACCACGATTCACTGTCCCGGCGCGAACGCGATGAGACTACGGACTCTCTGCATGCCGAGATCGCCGCGCTGTGGCTGACCGACCGCACCCGCGCCGACAAGTTAACTGTGACCGATGAAGTGCGCACGGGCTTGTATTATGTGGATGCGTTTTTATGGAACACCATCCCGCGCGTATATGATGATCTGGAAAAGGCAATTGAGAAATATTATCCGGGTTTAGATGTGCCGCATGCCTGGTTGAAACTGGCATCATGGATCGGCGGCGACCGTGATGGGAATCCATACGTCACATCGGATGTCACGGCTGAAACCTTGCGCTTGCATCGCGGTCTGGCAGTAGAAAATCATCGCCGCATGTTTCAAGATTTGGGACGCCGTTTGAGCGTGAGTTCGAACCGCATCCAGCCGCCGCAGGCCCTGATCGAATGGATCGAAAAGCGCAGACCGTTTCCACCGCATGTCGCTTATATTGAACAGCGCTATGCCACCGAGCCGTATCGTCTGATCCTTGCGCTGTTGGCAAATGATCTCGCTGAAGCCTCACGCGATGATATGAAAGCGCACCTGCTTGGGCAATATCCACATCAGGCGCGCATGGATGCTCAACATCTGCTGCAGCCTTTGGAGTTGATGGCTTCCGCGCTGCCCAAACATTTGGCGCAGGATGAATTGCAGATTGCTTTGCAAAAAGTGCGGACCTTTGGTTTGCATGTGGCGCGTCTCGATAGCCGTGAAGACTCGAGTCGTTTGAATTCAGCTTTGAGTGAGATCCTGCGCGCGTTGAACATCGCCCCCGATTTTGAAAACATCTCATCTCGTGAACGGACTGAATTGCTGACCCGCTTGTTGAATGAGCCCGCGCCCAATCTTTCCAATCGCCCCGGTGTGACCTCTGCCACCGCTGAGACCTGGTCGCTGTTCCAGTTGATCGGACGCACCGGCGATATTTACGGCAGTGAATTGTTGGGTCCAATTGTGATCTCGATGACCCACGCCGCAGCGGATGTGTTGACCGTGCTCCTGCTCGCAAAATGGGCGGGCTGCAAAACGATCCCGCAAATTGTGCCGCTCTTCGAATCAATTCATGACCTCAAAACTGCTTCGGTTATTCTCGAGCTTTTGTTTACATCTGAAGCTTATAGCACACACTTGAAGTCGCACAATAACGAACAAATGGTGATGATCGGTTATTCCGACAGCAACAAGGACGGCGGCTACCTGATGGCGAACTGGTCCCTGTATGAAGCGCAGGAGGAGATCACTCGCATCGCCAAACAACACAACGTGAAGCTGACCATCTTCCACGGTCGCGGCGGAACGATCGCGCGCGGCGGTGGACCCGCCAATCACGCCATTCGTGCCCAGCCTGCGGGCAGTATTAACGGTCGCTTCCGCGTGACCGAGCAGGGCGAGATCATTGCCTCACGCTATGCCAACCCCGAGCTGGCACATCGTCATCTCGAACAGATCGCCAGCGCTGTCATCCTTGCCTCGGCGCCGCAAAAAGAGAATCCCATTCCCACACAATGGCGCACCACGATGGATGCGATGTCCAAGACGGCGCAACAAACCTATCGTGCACTGGTCTATGAAACGCAGGGCTTCATCGAATTTTGGGAATCCGCCACACCGTTGGATGAGATCAAACGTCTGCAAATTGGTTCACGTCCCGCCTCGCGTGCGAAAGCGGGTGCAGTGAATCAGATCCGCGCCATCCCCTGGGTTTTCTCTTGGATGCAGAGCCGCTTCAACCTGCCCGGATGGTACAGCCTTGGTACCGGACTTGCTTCCATCAATGACCTGTCCCTGTTGCAGGAAATGTATGACGGCTGGGCATTCTTTCAAACACTGCTGAACAACACCGAGATGTCCCTGCTCAAAGCTGACATGGATATTTCCGGCTTGTATGTGAGTCTCGTGCCTGATAAAAAACTCGCGGATGAGATCTTCCGATCCATCCGCGCCGAATATGAACGTACGCGTGAGTCGGTTCTGGCGATCAGCCGACACAGCAACCTGCTTGAGCTTGAACCATCAACCCGGCAGGCGGTCCAGCTCCGCAATCCGTATGTGGATCCGTTGAACTACATCCAAGTGGAAACCTTACACAGATTACGCTTGTTGGAAGATCAAGATGGGGAAGAAGCCAAGTCCCTGCGCGAAGTGATGGCATTGACGATCAATGGCATTGCGGCGGGTTTGAGGAATACGGGCTAGTTTCCCCTCATCCCCAGCCCTTCCCCCAACGGGGGAAGGGAGTCAATCCCCTCTCCCTGCGAGGAGGGCTAGGGTGAGGGCGTTTACCCAATCTTCGGTGTATCGCCAATAATTTCCCAGCCGCGCTCCAACGCAATAACCTTTAACTTTGCATCCGGATACACCGCCACCGGATGATCCGCATGTTCCAATAAGGGAATGTCCATCACGGTGTCGCCGTATGCCACATCCACACGCTCAACGGCGAGACGGCTCAACACCTGCTCAATTTTCTTTTCATTAGCTTTCAATTCCCCGACCATTCTCAACTTGCCATTCACGATCTCGGTGGGCGTGCCGAGTACCTGTGCACCGATCCGTCTTGCGAAGGGTTCGATGAAGGGTTCGACGACACTGCTGGCAATGTAAACCTGTGCGCCCTCTTCACGATGTTGGATGAGACGTGCCACAACATCCTCGCGGCGCTTCTTCCAGAAATCATGTTCCACGATCCACTCAGCGACCTGCTGCACCTTGGCTTCATCCGCATTGCGAATATAGCCAAGACTTTCCACCATTAACTTTTGCCCCCATGCCTGCCAGTCGATCAGTCCGCCTTTTGCCAGTAAATAAGTTGGCATGATCGCCGCCATATGAAAATTTGCCTGTGCTTTGCTTTGATTATGTTTGACCCAGTCCACCAATCCCAAGAACGGCGAGCCGGTGGTCAATGTGCCCATCATGTCAGAGACTACGATCATAAATTCTCCTTGTTATGTAGTCCGGTCATTATAGCATCCGTTACCAGTGATAAAATCAT
>JBDTWO010000108.1:0-15601 GCA_040006635.1 Chloroflexota bacterium | reverse complement strand
ACAGCGCTGCCCATGATCGGCGTGGACTGCCTGGCAGCCTGGGGCTTGAGATGGGCTGCGCGGCGTCACCTTGAGATCTTAAACAAAGAGAAACCCGAATTGCGCCGTAAGCGTATGGTGCAGCATGTGTTAACCATAGTCCTGATTGGATTAGTCCCCGGCATGTTGGGACGCATGGACCGCCCTGCCGAACTCACTTTACGCCAGTTGCACGAACTACTGCAAGCCGCGCCCAATGACCCATCGGTGTTGCCCCGCCTGCCGTTGAAGCAAGTCCCAGCGCTGAAAAATCATTTCGGCGTGGATTATTTGCTCTATCCGCGTCAATCCACATTGTCAGTTGGCATATTGGATGTGACTGTACGATTCAAAGATGGCTACATCCTGACCTGCTCCCTACCGGTTACGAGCGGGCTGAGCTTTATTACGGATTGTAATGAAGGGGATCATGTGAAGTAAAAGTAAAATATTGTTCGTAGGTCTTCTATGACATCAGATCATTCGTGATAAGGTGCAATGGAAAATAAATGATTTGAAACGCCAGCTGCTTTGTCACGAGATACAATATCGTTTATTAGCTATAGCCAACCTGGAGAAAATTCTTTATGGGTACTCTACCGAATGGCACTGTTACGTTTTTATTTACTGATATCGAAAGCAGTACGCGTCTCTGGCAGGAAAAGCCCGAAGCGATGGCGGTCGCGCACGCGCGGCATGATACGATTCTGCGCGAGGCGATCGAATCGCATCATGGCTATGTCTTTCAGATCGTCGGCGATTCGTTCAGCGCAGCGTTTCATAATGCGGTTGATGGATTGCGCGCGGCATTGGCGGCACAAAGAAATCTGGCAGGAATGCAGAATGATGAAGGCAGAATACAAAATTCATCATTCAACAATCTTCATTCTGCATTGGCTCTGAAAGTCCGCATGGGACTACACACTGGCGCGGCAGAAATTTTAGATGACGGCAAATACGAAGGCTACGCTACGCTCGCAGCTACACAACGCGTGATGTCTGTGGCGCATGGTGGACAGGTTTTACTTTCGCATCTCACCCGTGACCTATTAAACGATTTGCCCGCACAAGTCAGTCTGCGTGATATGGGCGAGCATCAGCTCAAAAGTTTGCGCGCACCACTGCGATTGTATCAACTCAGCGCACCCGACCTGCCGCAGGATTTTCCTGCCATCAAATCACTGAATGCATTACCAAATAATCTTCCGCAACAACTCACCTCTTTCATCGGTCGCGAAAAAGAAATCAAAGAAATCAAAAACGCAATTGACTCTGCCCGCCTTGTCACACTGACTGGTTCAGGCGGCACAGGCAAGACACGTCTCTCGCAGGAAGTCGGCGCGCAACTCGTGACGAACTTTCCGCATGGCGTGTGGATCGTCGAACTCGCGCCGCTCAGTAATGGAACCCAAATCATCCCTGCGCTGGCGCAGGTCTTTGGTTTGCAGGAACAACCGTTCAATCCGTTGGCGAACATAATCAACGATTATCTGCGCGATAAAAAACTTTTGCTCATTCTTGATAACTGCGAGCATCTCATCGAAGCCTGCGCAGAACTTGCAAACAACCTGCTTCATCAAAGCGCGGGACTCAAGATCCTTGCCAGCAGTCGCGAAGCATTGGGCATTGCGGGCGAAGTGGCGTATCACGTTCCATCATTATCACTGCCTGCTCTCGACGGCGTCCCCGCCGCCGAGGACGGCGGCTTGAGCAAAAAAATATTGGATTACGAATCGACTCGTCTTTTTGCGGAACGCGCCCGCGCCGCGAATTCAAATTTTAAATTGACGGATGCGAACGCTTCATCCATCGCCCAGATCTGCCGCCGTCTCGACGGCATTCCCCTCGCGATAGAACTCGCCGCCGCGCGGACGAAACTCCTCTCCGCTGAACAGATCGCCACGCGGCTTGATGACATGTTCCGTTTACTCATCGGTGGGAGTCGTACTGCCTTGCCGCGCCAGCAAACCTTGCGCGCGTTGATCGATTGGAGTTATGACCTGCTTTCAAATGAAGAGAAACGCCTGTTGCAATTCGCGTCGGTCTTCGTCGGCGGCTGGACATTGGAGGCGCTCGAAGCTGTCTCCGAAGACCCGAATGCGCTGGAAAATCTCGAAGGGCTTGTCAACAAATCGTTGGTGGTTACAGAAGAATACAAAAGCGAGATGCGCTATTTCCTGTTGGAGACGATCAAACAATACGCAAGAGAAAAACTGTTCGAAGCGAAGCAGGCGTCGGCGGCGCGTGATCGGCACTTCATCCACTATAAAAATAGGACGAACGACTTATGGGGCGCCGCGTACTTCGCAACAGAAGAGGAAACTCTACGATTGATGTCCGTTCAAGCGGAATTGGAAAACCTGCGGGCGGCATTTGAATGGGGTTTGCAAAACCATGTTCAAGATACATTGGAACTCGCCGCGAGTATGGCGATGAGTATGACTATGTCGGGAGGACAGATAGAAGGAATAACCCTGCTCAAAACGGCAATGGAGAAGTTTCGCGCCTTGCCGCCCGTTGAAGGTGAGGCGGCGAACCTCCTCCGAAAGGAAATTTACGTTCGTGGATGTTTTAGTTTGGGAGCGCTCTTGCAAGGCACGAATGAAATCATGTACTCGCGCAGTATCCTGCAGGAAGCCATTACGATTGCCCGCGAACTTGGCGATAAACACTTGTTAGGCATGGGTCTGGAAATGTATGCGAGTACATCCGCTATGATCAAAGCCGACGATGCCCCTGCCGCCGCAATGGAGGGGCTTGAAATTTTCAGAGAACTCAATTACAAACCTGGGATGTGGATGGCTTATAGCACTCTGGCGCGTTGGGAATCGCTAAGCGGCAATTTTCAAGAGAGTGAAAAGTATGTGGCGTTGGCTCAGGCGAGCGTGAAAGAAGGAACCATATCCATTCAATTTGGTTTTCTCAATATTGGGATGGGGATGGGCGCGCGTTCTCAGGGTCGTTTCGATCGCGCCCAGCAGTACTTCGAGGAAGGGCTCAGGATATTCAAGCACATTGGTCATAAAGGCTTGATGGCATTAGGGACTTCCGAGATCGCGCATACGCAACGCGCCATGGGCAAGTACGTCGAAGCCAAGCAAACCTATCGGGAGACCATCAAGATTTTTCAAGATTATGGCAACCGTCCAGCCGTAGCGCATCAACTGGAATGTTTTGCGATGATCGCGGTTGCGGAGGAAGAACCGCAACGCGCCGCGAAATTATTCGGCGCGGCTGAGGCGATCCGCGAGATGACGGGTCATAAACCCACGGACGAAGAACAAGCGGAAGAAGCGCAATTCATTACTCGACTGCGTGCCATGCTCCCCGAAGCGGAGTTCAACGCACTCTGGACAGAGGGTCGGTCTATGGGGATGGAGCAGGTAATCCAGTTGGCGTTGGGTTGAAAAGAGGAAAACATATCTATTATTCTTGAAACAAAGCGTCTGATCTTGCGTCATCTCAGCGCGAATGATTTGGATGATCTATTCAAGTTGTATAGCGATCCAGAGATTCGCAAATATTTTCCTGAGGGTGTTTTGACTCTCGAGGGAGCCAAAGAAGAACTTGGATGGCACATGCAGGGTCATCCAGAACATCCTGAGCTTGGACTCTGGGCAACTATTCATAAAGAAACCGGCAAGTTCATCGGTCGATGTGGTTTGTTGCATTGGAAGATAGACAGCGCTCTGGAGACAGAGATCGCTTATTTGATCGATAAAGCCTTATGGAATCAAGGTTTGGCAACTGAAGCGGCAGAGGGTCTTCTGCGGCATGGATTTGAGAAATTGAAGCTATCTCGTATGATCTGCATGATGCACCCAGACAATGCTGCCTCTCAAAGAGTTGCTGAAAAGGTTGGTATGACCCTTGAGAGAGAAGTAAATGGAATTGCTGGAGATAATTTTCCAACGTTGGTTTATTCCATCAGCAAGCCATGACGATGGAGCAGGCAATCCGGTTGACATTGAATTGGAGACAAATAAACACGATGAATACAATGCCCGATTTAGAAACAGCACGACTTACTATCCGACCCTTTGTCATAGACGACTTGAATGATGCACATCGCTTATTTGATATTGAGATAAACGCGGAAGATCTCCACACAGAAAAAATAGAAACCGTGAATGATCGCGCTGAATGGCTGCAATGGTCTGTGCTAAATTACGTTCAATTGGCAAAACTCTACCAGCCGCCCTATGGGGACCGCGCCATCGTTTTGAAAGAGACTGGGCAACTTATTGGCTCGGTCGGTTATGTGCCATGCCTGATGTCTTTCGAGCAAATGCCTAACTTCGGTTATTACGATGCTTCCGGAAAGACAGGTCGCGCCACGACAGAGTTCGGGTTGTTCTATGCCATTTCTCCATCTCATCAGCGACAGGGCTATGCTTCAGAAGCGGCGCAAGCAATGGTGGACTATGCTTTCCAGAACTTGGGATTGAAGCGGGTCATCGCCACAACAGATTTTGATAATTACGGTTCCATGGGCGTGATGAGAAAGTTGGGCATGCGGGTGGAGAAAAATCCACTTGGAGAGCCGCCGTGGTTGCAAGTGGCGGGAGTCGTGGAAAATAGTAAATGACAAGCTGGATGCAAGAGCATTCCATGACAATGGAACAGGCGATCCAGTTGGCGATTAGTTAATTTTTATAAATCATTCCAGTATAGATAAGGATATTCATGAAATTTCAACCAGCCTACCCCACCCCACAACATGCCACTGCCGCAGAAACGATCACGCACTTCTTTTCCAACAACTACAGCATTGACGCAGTATTGCTAGTCAATTCGTGCGCGCGCGGCAAAGCGAGTCGCGATAGCTGTCTCGATATCAATGTCCTTGCTAAACCCGAGTCTCTGCGTTCACAACTCAACACACTCGAAGCGGACTGGGCAAGGTTTGAAGAATCCGATCCAGCCATTCAAGCTTTGAAGAATGCGGGGAAATATTCAGATGTCCATTTGGATTTTCTGGATGGCGTATTCACTCCCTATGAGCAGGATGAAGCCGCCGGACCGGATTGGTTTGAGGTAAGTGTCGGCAACCTGCTTGCATACAGCATCCCACTATGGCAGGGCAGTGATTATCTATCGGAGCTCAAAGCGCAATGGCTCCCCTATTACAATGACGACTTGCGTACCCAGCGTCTGACGAAAGTGCGGTGGTTTTGCCTCAACAACTTGCACCATATCCCACTCTATATCGAACGCGGACTCTACTTCCAATCACTTGACCGGTTCTACAACGCCTATCAGGAATTTCTGCAAGCCTTATTCATTGCCCGCCACACGTATCCAATTGCCTACAACAAATGGATTCGAGAACAGGTCGAGGAGATTCTTGGAGAACCTGCGTTATATGATCAACTGACCCACCTCTTTGAGATAAAGCACTTTGAAAGCACAGAAATTGCAGCAAAGGCACTGGAAGTGGAAGACTTGCTACATCAATATGCCCCTGCGCCTGAGGCGGAGTAAAGAACGACTCGCCTCGGGATTTGAATAGGACTCGTTTCAAGAAAGATTACCATGCCCCCAGATCTAAAAACCCTCTTTACACCCTTCCCGGTTCTTTCCACCCCGCACCTGATTCTGCGTGCCCTGCGTTCCACCGACCTCGACGATCTTTACGAATACGCATCTGACCCTGAGATCGATCGTTATGTCCCGTGGGAGCATTATAAAAATATTGAAGAAGCCCGCGAAAACTTGAATGAGTTCATCGACGAGTACGAAAAGGATGGACTTGGCGCATGGGGTATCGAGCATCGCGCTGATAAGAAGCTAATGGGCATTATCAACACGAGCATTCCACATCGTATCAACCGCCGTGTCGAAATAGGTTACACCATCTCCCGTGCCTACTGGGGACAGGGACTTGCCACCGAAGCAGCAAGAGAAGTCGTCAAGTTTGGTTTTGAAAAAATGGACTTGGTTCGAATCGAAGCGGTCGTCTTGCCTGAGAATAAAGCGTCAGCCCGAGTCCTGGAAAAAGCCGGGATGAAATTCGAAGGTTTGTTGCGCAGCTATCAGATCTGGCGTGGAGAGCCGCGCGATCTGAACATGTATGCAATTATAAGGAATTAGAAATGGCAATCATCCTCGAAACCCCGCGCCTCCTGCTCCGCCATCAAGTCATTGCAGACTTGGATGATCTATGGGCATTATATTGCGACCCTGAAATTACAAAGTATATTCCTGATGCACCGCGTTCACGCGAAGAGGCGCAAGAGGAATTGGAATGGCACATGCACGGGCATCCACGTCACCCGGAGTTGGGCTTGTGGGCGACGATTCATAAAGAAACAGGCAAGTTCATTGGTCGCTGTGGTCTTCTTCCCTGGGAAATTGACGGCGTCCATGAAGTGGAAGTAGCGTATACGATTGCGAGGGCGTATCAGGGTCAGGGCTTGGGAAGTGAGGCGGCGCAAGCCATTCTGCAATACGGCTTCGAGCAATTAAATCTCTCCCGTTTGATCTGCCTGATCGATGCAGAGAATGTCGCATCTCAAAAGGTTGCCAAGAAAATCGGCATGGCTTTTGAAAGGGAAGCGCAGGATGAATTGGGGCCGTTTCAGATTTATTCGATTAACAAACAACCAGCGTAGGAGCGGAGGTCATATGAAAGAATTTAAAGACAAAGTTGCTGTGATCACAGGTGCAGCCAACGGGATTGGCTTCGGCATCGCGGAACATTGTGCGCAAATGGGCATGAAAGTCGTGCTGGCGGGAATCAATGCGGAGAATCTATCAAACGCGCAACAAAAGCTCAAGTCGACCGGAGCAGCCCTGCTCACGGTCCGAACCGACGTGTCCAAACGCGAGGATGTGGAAGCGTTGGCGCAAAAGACTATCGACACATTTGGATCCATCCATTTGTTGGTCAACAATGCGGGTGTTGCCGCAGGCTCTTCGGCTTGGGAGAGTACATGGGAAGAATGGGAATGGGTTATGAATGTCAATCTGTGGGGTGTGATCAACGGGGTCAAGATATTTACACCGCTGATGCTCGCACAGGACTCAGAAGCGCATATCGTGAATGTTGCATCGGTAGCGGGGTTATTGCCTGACCATCCTTGCGCGCCCTATCAGGTGACCAAACATGCGGTTGTTTCGTTGACTGAAAATTTATACCATTCACTCGCTGAACAGAATTCCAAAATAAAAGTTTCGGTCGTTTGCCCGGGCTGGGTAAAAACAGAGATATTAAAGTCCGAACGCAATCGACCCATTGAATTGAAAAACAAACCGGGCAGTGTGGCTGATAAGCGCAAACGCGTCGAGTCTTACCGCGAGATGCAGGATGCCCTTGAAAATGGAATGTCGGTGCAGGAATTGACCGAGTATGTTTTTCGCGTTATTGAGCATGAACAGCTGTACGTGCTTTCACACGCTGAAGTTATGCCGTATATCAAAGAACGGATGGATAATATTCTGCAACAAAAGAATCCGTAACGGGCGTGCAGATTTATTTCGTTTTCATAACAGCATAACGTACAATATTGGGACTTCAGCCAAGTGCTATTAGAGGTCAGATCCGATCCATGAAAACCGATTTGCTCAATAACAGTCCGCTTAGCGCATTTGCAACCAGCCTGTTCACTGCATTTTTCATTTTCATCCTCGAGATCATCTTCGTACTGGCTTTTACGGCACTGATGTATTCAGGCGAGCTTTCGAGTCAGATCCCACGCGCATTGGGTTTCATCATCCTCGGGGATGCGATCTTTTGTGGGATCGCCGCGTATTTCAGTTCTAATCCGGGTGCGATCGGCGTGGAACAGGATGCGCCCGGTGCCATGCTCGCTGTCATCACTGCCAGTATCATTGCCACCCTCAGTGGCGCCGCCACCAAACAATTCGCCACCGTCGCCCTCATGATCGTTTCCACCACCCTGCTCACTGGAGTGTTGTTATTGGTATTGGGCTATTTCAAACTAGGCGGCATCGTGCGGTTCCTGCCGTATCCGGTCATCGGTGGTTTTCTGGCAGGCTCGGGCTGGCTGTTGGTACAGGGTGGCATTGGAGTCATGGCAGATATCCCAATGGGATTAAGTTGGTTCAAAGCGCACACCTTGATGCTCTGGCTGCCCGGCGTCTTGCTCGGGATCATGAGCCGCATCGTATCGCAAAAAGTAAAAAAGCCCTACACGATTCCGCTCTTGATGCTGGGCGCGTCGCTGTTGTTCTATGCTTTGGTGTGGATGCGGCATTTGTCACTGATGGAGTTGCGGGCGGCTGGCTGGCTATTGGACTCATACGCCTCCACCTCCCGATGGGAATTTCCACTCGCTCCAAGCTTTATCTCCCAAGTAGATTGGTCTGTGCTCCTCACGCATCTGCCCGCAATGATTCCGATTGCGATGATCAGTGCCATTGGACTCTTATTGAACTCCAGCGGCATGGAATTGCTGATCAAAAAGGATATCGATCTGAACCGCGAGTTGATGGTGGCTGGCTTCGGAAATCTCTTCGCCGGTCTGGCAGGCGGACTCGCCGGTTTTCAGGATATCAGCTTTTCGACACTGAATCAGGTCATGAGTGGCGGGAAGCGTTTGGTCGGCATCCTGACTGCTGTGATGATCGCAGCAACTTTATTTGTCGGCACGTCCGCGATTCTTTACATCCCCAAATTTGTTTTCGGCTCCGTGTTGATCTATCTCGGCATCGAGCTCTTGATGGACTGGGTCTACGAAGCCTGGTTCAAATTTTCGCGCATTGATTTTCTGGTGGTTGTGACCATCCTGGTGATCCTCGCCGTTAGCGGGGTTCTGCAAGGGATCATTGCCGGACTCATTCTGGCAGTGGTGATGTTCGCGGTGAGCTACAGCCGCATCAACGTGATCAAGTTTGCCTTCACCGGGCGCGAGTTCCGCAGCCGCGTGACACGCGCCCCACATGAGGGACAAGTACTGGATACTCACGGCGATCAACTCTACATCATGAAACTCGAGGGCTTCATCTTCTTCGGCACCGCCAATGGCATCTTCGACACTTTGCGCCAGCGCATCAAAACCGCAAAAAATATCGAGGTGAAATACTGCCTGCTGGATTTTACGAAGGTCAGCGGCATCGATTCGACCGGCATGTTAAGTTTCAACCGCATGATCCAATGGAGTCACGAACAGGGCATCACACTGGTCTTCAGCGGCTTGGGACAAAAAGAGCAGGAACATTTTCTACAGGAAAATACCGAACACAAAGACGCCCTGCAATTCCTGCCCAACATGGACCGCGCTTTGGAGTGGTGTGAAAACGAGATCATCTCCGTCCATCTCGCCGACCTGCGCATCAATAAAGACATCGCGGACCAACTACGAGCCATTCTCAAAGATGAAGGCATCGAGAAATTGATCCCCTATCTACAACGCCGTGAATACCGCGCTGGTGAATATCTGATCAGGGAAGGCGATACGCCAGACTTCATCTTCTTCATTCATTCGGGACAGGTCACTGCCCAACTTGAATCGCCAAATGGAGAAACCATCCGCCTTGAGACAATGCGCAGCGGTCGCAGTGTAGGCGAGATCGCTTTTTATCTAGGCACCCGCCGCACTGCCAGCGTGACGGCAGATCAAGACTCGGTCGTCTATTCGCTTTCCATCGACGAACTAAAAGACATGGAAGCCAACAACCCAGAGATCGCTAATATATTCCATCGCATCAGCGTGCTCCTATTGAGCGAGCGCGTGATGCACCTCACCCGCACCGTCCGCGCGCTGGAACGTTCGTAAAAAAGCAGGTCATGTTTATAAACATGACCTGCTTTTTATTTCCACAACACATTCAATCGTTTGTAGGACGAGATTAATCTCGCCCTACTTTTATTTCCAAAGTTTCGCCAACTCGTTCAGTGACTTGTAATACGGTTCAATGCTGGGAATGTAATGCGCCTCATTCTTCGCATGTGGACCCAACCCGGACTGTCCCCACACGACCGCCTGCCCGCCGGGAGCGAATCTTGCACTCGTGCCCGGAAGCTTCTTGCCGATCTTTGGTTCTGCTCCAGATGCGATCTTCACCGCTTCGATCAACGCTTTCAACGCTGGATTATTCGGGTCACATGCCACGCCGTTTTCCATAACAGAGAATTTCGCTTCGAGTCCGTTAGCTTCGCAATACGCAACGACTTCATCTTTCAGCTTGGACGTATCATCTTGCGGGATGGGACGAATCTCAACCCCCAATATTCCTTCCCCGGCTGTGACGTTATAGACTCCCGGCGTGCCCACATTGATGAATGGGAATTTCGCCTGTGACTGCCAGCCGTCCGCGGCTTTGAGAGTGAGGTGCTTAGCAAATATTTCGTTCAACGCCGAACGCGCAGAAATTAATTTCTCGCTCAGGTCGCCGGTGCCCGCGACGCCGCTGTGACCTTTAGCTCCATGTGCAATGACATCAAAGCGCATCACGCCGCGATTCTCCACGCAGATCTCGCCGAAGAGTTCAGTCCCTTTTTCACCTGTCCGTTCGCCAGCGATAAATAATGAAGGCGTGAGATTTAATTCTTTCAAGACATGCGGGGTGCCCCACGCTTCAGCTTCGCCGTTCTCTTCGTTGCCGACCAACAGCAGCGCAATGTTGGGACACGGCGTCGCCGTGTCCTTACAATGGCGTGCCATATCCTTCATCCAAACCAAATATGTCGCAACAACCGTCTTCATATCTGCGGCGCCGCGACCGTGGAGATACTCGCCCTCGATGCGCGGTGTGAATTGCGAGTCATCAGGTTCGGGTTCGACAACATCAAAATGTCCCGTCAACAAGATCTCGCCCTCACCCTGTCCTTCGGACATCCCTCTCCCGCTGGGAGAGGGAAAACGCGCATACACCGCAGGATATTTACCATCGAAGTATTTCACATCCAAACCTGCGTTGCGCAAGTAGTCATCGATCAGTGAGCCAGCGCGGTGGACTTCATCAAGCCGTTCGTTGGGTGATGCAGTCACCGATGGAATGCGAATTAGCTGCTGTGCAAGATCGAGAATTTCACTGGTCTTATCGGGATAGCATTTTTCGGTCATGGTCTGCGTCCTTGGTCTGAATCGAATCGGGGCGGTGGGGATTTGTCGAATCACATCGCGTGTACGTTGGATGTACTCTGCGATCTTGGATGAGTCACTGCCAAGTGAAACATAATCAGTGGTGATGCGTTCCACATCGGCTTTGACAGTCGCTTCGTGTTCGTAGAATATTTCCTTCAACACGGTCATTGGCACTTCGTCGTTTGCGCCGAGTTCCAATTGCAAGCGCGCACGGATTTTTTCGGAAGTATTACGCCCGCCTTCAGACATTTCGACGAGCGGATTCAGATCATCCCACATGTTCAAGGCTTGAGCGAGCGGCTTCACTTCGTTGAGAGTCCATTTGAGGAAGGCGCGCACAGAGATGGGTTTGCCTGTCAGCGGATTATCGATCTCGGCACGCAGTCCATATTTCGCAGCGACGTTTTCGTTGGCACGGGCGCGGGTGATGTCCTCACGATCATATCGAAAGCCGCGGGCAAATGTCGGGTCGGAGTAGATGCGGAGCAGCAGCAAGTGTTTGAATGTCAGGTTGGCGATGTCCAGGTCCAGCGAATGTCCGCCTTCATCGGTGCGCACTTCCACACGTCCCATCGGCAGGTTGATACGCGCCATCAGGTTTTGCTTTTCGATCTGCAGAGCCATCTCATCGGGCGGCGTCGCTTCACCCGCGGCAAACAGGCCGCGAGCGTAGAGCGAAGCGAGTTGGTCGCTCGTCGTTGAAATGATCCGCTCAACGGGTTCGGCAAAACTTCGGGCGCGGACGGGCGTCCAGTTGTTATTTCCAAAACGGACGCCGCGCCGCACGAGATCATAAGAGATTTGCAGATAGTCGTTGTATGAACGATAGAGATCGGGAAGATCAATGGATGGCGGATTCGGGAACGTGAGGTTGCGCACCGAATCGAATTCGGTGAGGGCGACAATAGCGCGTCCACCGCGGACCTCAGCCTGCAGCGGCGTCGACGCAGTGGTTGCCACGAAAAGCGGCGCGAACGCACGCAGGAGCCTGGCGGCGGTGATGTAGAACTCGGACTTGAATTCATCGAGATGCTGATCGCCGCGCTCGTTGGCGGGGAGATGCATGAAGTCCCACGCGAAGAGCGGATCGGGCAGCGAGAGGTTACTATGGATGCCCGTGGTGGCGAGGGTATCGCCGTAAAGGTCAACGCATTTTTCAAGATAGCGGCGTTTGGCGATCCCCCATTTACCAGGCAGTGAGTGATGACCGATATCGGTAACGGACAGCAGGTTGCCATGCCAGTAATGCAAACGTTCACCGAAGTTGATACCCGCCCGATGCAAGGCGTTGATGAGCGAAGCTTCCATGAGACGCGCTTCATAGATCGCGCCGCGCGGCGTGTAATACGGACGCGTCGCCCATTCGATCATCCAGTGAAAGACTTCGAGCTGGCTGAACTGCGCCTGCCACGGCGGGACACATTCAGCGCGCAGATAATCCACGAAGGATTGTTGGCTGGGTCCCGCACCCACGGTGAGCAGCGGACGCAGGTCTTCATCGAGGAGATTCCATTCCTGTTCGAAGCCGTTGAGTCCGCTGGAGGGTTTTTCTTGGATGGCTTGTTCTACGGCGAGAAGGTATTTGTCGGCGAATTGTTGAGGGGACATGGATAATTCCTAAGGTTAGAATGATTTCAGGTTGAAAGTTGTAAGTTACAGATTATGCGAGAGAGGTAAAATTTCTATTGCGGTGAAAAGGCTAATGACAAGAATAATGTTGCAATTTAATCTCTTATGTCTAATAATTCTCATGGTATGTGGACTAACCTCTTGTGTATCGCCAGACGAACGACTTAAGAATCAGTTTGATGAGTTGCCGCTAATAGATGCAACCTTGTTGTATGAATATAGTGCCATATCTTCCAGCGCTACTGGGAAATGTACAGGACCATTTCAACATCGCTGGTACGGAACCACTATGAATGTTGAAGACATCGAAAAAGCGTACTCAAATTATCTTGCTGATAACGGTTGGAATATTTGGTCAGAAGAAATTGTGGAAACATGGAGTCTGGAAAGTGATGACGGTTTATACGGTTTTAGCGCAAATATTTTCACGAACCCAGACTCCATCTCTCAAGAACAAGGTAATTACAAATTGCCTGCTGCAATATTGCATGAAGCTAAGCGTTATCAAACAGTTTATCTTCTGAGTATGAATTATTTATCTCCTTACGCGGCTAAAAAATGTTATGGGCATTAAGAAGTGCAAGAATTAAAACTAACTTTATTATCTTTCTAACTTACTTCTTCAAACTCTCCAACCCTTCCATCAACCGCTTGAACGCGCCTTCGGGTTGGTCGGTGCGGGCTGAAGCCCCGCCCCAGTTCGTGGAAGTCCGCTCAAGCGGACTCGCGAGCGCGTTCCGTGCGAGTATTAGCCCCGAAGGGGCTTCCATGTATTGAGCAGGCGGCTTTAGCCCCGCTCAACCAGAGTTGTACAAAACCAAGTCTATTCAATCGTCCTCATCAATTCTCTCATAAACCGCAATAAGTTTGTTATCGCGGTGATGTTCCTTTTGCCTCGCCACATATTTCATCACGGTTTCCAATGAACGCTCACCGACACTCAATGCACCGTATCCGCCTTGCCATTTGAATTTTCCGTCGCTTCCGTCCATGTGATTGATGGCATATGCGCTTGCACCTTTGATTTGGCGAACACATACTGCTACGGCAATCACGGGCGGAATGGAAAGGACAACGTGCGCATGGTCTTCGATGTTACCACCAGCATGGACTTTCACTCCCAGTTCTTCGGCTTTCTTGTAGAGTACACCGTAAAACATTTTCTCTCGTTCGGGTGTAAGGGTTGGCGCGCGATTGTATGTCGCCCAAATGAGGTGATAGTGGAGTCGCCAGTAGGTCATGGTGGTTGCCCTTTCGCTTGGCTCGGTGCGGGCTGAAGCCCTGCCTCAGTACGTGAAAGTCGGTTGAAACCGACTCGTTCATCAGCCCGAAGGGCTTCCATGTTCTGAGCAGTGGGCTTTAGCCCCACTCAATCATCCTTTCAACGAATTCAATCCTTCCATCAACCTCTTGAACGCACCTTCCGTCCGTTCGACGGGGGTGGCATAGGAGAAGCGAATCCATTCGCCGCCAAAGGGCGAGAAGAATGCGCCAGGGACAACGGCGACGCCATGATTTTCGGCGAGATATTGACCGAGGGGTTCGGTATCCGCCCAGCCTTTGGCTTTGATGTACTCACCGACATTCATGAACGCGTAATAGCCTTTGCCAATGATATGCTGCATTCCGCTTTCGGCGAGTAATTTCTTCAAGACCACGCGGCTGGCATTGGTCGGCTCGATGATGGTCTTAGCGGCTTCGTTGAATCCCATTTCGTAGGCTGCCATCGCAACGGCAAGTGAAAAGAACGAGGGAATGACTCCGTGTGAGGCGCGCGCGGTGATGAACTTGAGTACAGACTCGTCCGCGATCAAATGACAGTTGCGAATATTGGAACCGCCGAGGGATTTAGTGATGCCATCCAAGAACATGATCCGTTTGCGTTCTTCAGGGGTGAAGAACTTGAGGAAGGAGTTCAAGTCCATGGGGGATTCGTCGGTCACGTAGTGATACATCCAATCGAAGAGCACGAACGCCACGCCCGCTTCCAAGGCGGCTTTGGCAAGTGAGACTTGTTTCTCAACGGCAATGGTCAAGCCGGTGGGATTATCGGGGTTAGTGATGATGATGCCCGCGATCTTGCGTCCCTTTGATTCGGCGAACTTCACGCTCTCGCGAATCGCTTCTTCGGAATACGCCCAGCCTTGTGCCGGGTCACCGGGAGTCCACAAGACATTTGCGCCCACACCGTACGGTCCCCAGTTGTAGGAAATCCACGGGACGCGCGAGACCATGATGAGGTCGCCCTGACGTCCATGACCGAGTGCAAGCATGGCTTGATAGGCTTTGAGGAGGGCATCACGTCCGCCCGCGGTGGCGAGCACGTTGGCGGGTCCCCAACCTGACGATGAGTCTAATTTCCAATATTGTTCGATCACGGACTTGCGATAGGCGTCGGTGCCGAACGGCATATCGTAAGCCGTACCATGCTCGAGTTGGAGTTGAAGCGCGCGCTCGAGGAGCGGCTTCGGAGTCCCAGGCAGAGATGCGCCGCCGTCGCCTTGGGAGGCGTCAAATATTTTCGCACCGGGATTCTTTTCCACATACACCTTCAATGATTTGTTGATGAGGAACATGCGTGAGGGCGGGATGTCCGCCATTTGCTTGAGATGGTCGCTGACGGGGATAAGATTCTTTTCGTCAACGGCGAGAACTGGGGTGGTGTTTGAAATGGTCATGCTGGCTTCTCCTTTTAAGAAAAACGCCCCGAATGTCGGGGCGTTTGGTTTTTATTTATTGGAACGAACCGCTTCATGTTCACCTGATAAATACCAACGCCCCGTCACTGTTTGAGTGCGAGTTGTACGATTAGTATTATCAGTATTATTTACAAGTTGGTTGAACATTGCGCGCAAGGATACCACCGTGAAGAAGTTGCGTCAAGCAAACGTGTCGATCGATTT
>JBDTWO010000107.1:0-15672 GCA_040006635.1 Chloroflexota bacterium | reverse complement strand
GTGGGTTACACGCTTTCCAAGCGTGCGCACTAAGCCGGACTATGCGACCTCTCCAAGTATTGAGCGACGCGGATTATACCAGAAATTGAAACATGGCTTGTTCATTTTGTGAAGGATCTTATTTATCGATTTCTGATGTTTGAACGTTGGGTGCGGGTTCTGCTTTAGGACTTTCCGCAGTTTGCCGTGTCAGTGAAAGATGCCAGCCGCTGCCTTTGATGAATTTATAGGCGAGCCAGATCACCAAACCCCAAAAGGCGATGCGGATTAGGAAGAAAAGCGGCGAGAAGAAGCCCGAGCCGCGTCCGTGCATACCCTGTTGCATCATCCCGAAACCCTGATGACCAGGTACGTTGTTGAAGCCACGTTCAAAGCCATTGCCAAAATTATGCATGGGCATACCTTGTGGTCCGAAGGCTTTGTCCCAGCCAGGAAGCTTGGTGGTGCCATCGGCGGATACCAATGCGCCCCGCATATATCCCATACGATAGCCTGCAAAGCCAGCGCCTGCTAATATGCCAATCACTACGATGATGCCGAGCAGTGTAAGAAGTACTTTTTTCATGATCTATTTCCTTTCATTTCTTTTTTCAACTTTAACACGAATGTATAAAAACTCAGTGTGGAAAGTGTGTGGAAATTATAAGGATTTTCTTTACGATAACGAAGCTCCGTCTTTACAGTATCTTCACATTTCATCCGCACTTTCATCACCAACAACATCGCCTTTATTGTTAAACTTCCAAACATCAAGGAGACGAAATGACTGAAACTATAACCAAAACAAAAAATCAAACCAAAACAAAACTGGTGATCGATGTGGCAATCTTTATTGCATTCCTGATCGCCATGGATCCGCGCTCGAGCGGGATCGCCGTGCATGAGTGGCTGGCAACTGCGGCGTTGGGCGCGATCGTTGTCCACTTACTGTTGAGTTGGGATTGGATCATACAAACCTCGCGTCGTATCATTGGCAAAATGAACAACCAGGCACGCATCAATTATGTCCTCAACTGGGCGATGTTCTTCGATGTGACGATCCTGATGCTTTCAGGCTTTGTGATCTCAAAAGCCGTGATGCCCGCGCTCGGTATTGCCTTGCCGCAGAATTTCGCCTGGCGCCCTTTACATGATCTTTCGGCGAATCTATTTTTGGTGTTACTTGGGCTGCATACCGCCTTACATTGGAGCTGGGTCGTGGATACCTGTAAACGCTATATCTTCCAACCCATTGTGCGCCTGTTTACAGCTAAATCAAGAAAGGATATTCCGGCATGAAAACTTTTGGACGTGTGCTTGTTATTGTGATCGCATTCGCCATACTGATGGGTGTTACTTACTCGGTGGTTAGTGCCAGCGGATCATCTAATACCGCGCCTGTATTTCAACGAGACGGTCGCGATGGATTTGCTCCGAATGATGGGCAGCGTGAATTTGGAGGCCGTGAGCGTGAGGGCGGAGCCGGTGGCTTCGGTATGCTGTTCGGGCTATTGAAAAACACGATCATTGTGGCTGTGATCACGGCATTGATCGTTCTGCCCAAAAACTTTTTTCAGCAAAAACGCCGTGCTGTGCCAGTCAAAATTAATTAAAACCAGATAGAAATAAAAATCGGAAGCATTCAATTGGATGCTTCCGATTTTTTGTGGATTGGATTCTGTTTTTACTGGATGTGTCTCGGCAGCAGGATCTTGACCTTCAACCCCGAACCCGCTTCTGACTCAGCCGATAGCTGCCCATTGTGCGCCTGAACAATGGACTTGGCGATAGCCAGTCCCAGCCCTGAGCCTGAACCGCCATCTTCGCGTTGACGGGATGAATCTGCACGGTAGAAACGTTCGAAGATGCGTTCAAGGTCATCGGCTTTCAGACCGGGTCCGCTATCTTGGATCGCGAGTTCAACTTGATCGCCAATTTGTTTCACAGAGAGGACGATACGTCCGCCGGTGGGGGTGTGGCGCGTGGCGTTGTCCAAAATATTCGTGAGGACTTGAGTCATTCGTCCAGGATCAACTTCAATGTTTGGAAGATGCGTGGCGATGTCCAGATCGAGCGCGATAGTTTTCTTTTGGGTCTCAAATTGATAGAGCGCGGCAACTTCCTGAATCAGTCGCTCTGGTTCGATGAGCTGCAGAGCGATAGTCAACTCACCGGCATCGGCAAGTGACAGCGTGCGCAGGTCGTTGACAAGATGTTCGAGGCGTGTGGCTTCTTCGCGAATGATCTCGAAGTTTTCGGGCGTGGGCGGCAGAACCCCATCATGGACGGCTTCCGCATGACCGAGAATTAAACTCAAGGGTGTGCGAAGTTCGTGGGCAATATCGGCAGTCATTTGTTTGCGGGCGTTGACCGAGCGCGAAAGCTCGGTGCTCATTTTATTGAAGGCTTTGGCGAGTTCACCGAGTTCGTCGTTGGAACGGACGATCACCTGTTGTGAAAGATCGCCTTCAGAAACGGCGTGTGTGGCGCGGGTCAGTTCGCGGATTGGGCGCGTGATAGTGCGTGAAAGAAAGATGCCCAACAGTAATGCGATGACCGAACCGATCAACGCACCGTATACCAGGGTGAGACTGGTACGTTCAATGAACTCAAGTTCACGTGGTCTGCCTTCGAAAGGCAAATGCATTGGCACAAAGATACCGATCACTTTTCCATCTTCAGTGACAGGCGTGCCATTCTTAATGTCTGCTGTGGAGAGTTTATCGCCGGGATGGTATTTCCCGGCAGAAAGGATCACAATGTTGTTTTCATCTGCGAGGATATAAGGCTGTTGTGGTCGGTGGTCGGGCACAGCTCCAAAAGCAGGTTGCTGAAGAATATCCACACCGGTCCAGGATCCATTCGCAAGATGGTAATCGGAGAGCCTGGTGATCAGATCAGTTTGACTTTGGTCGGATAGAAAATTGATAAACTCAACGCGGGTGTTCCAGCGCGCCGTGATGAAAATGATCGCAACGCTGATGATGCCTATGCTGAGAAATGCCAGAATTAATTTGGTCGAGATGGAGCGCATAAGTTTATTCCCGTTTGAAGCGATAGCCGACGCCATAGACGGTTTCGATATACAGCGGAGCCCGCGGATCGGATTCGATCTTGCCGCGCAGGTTCTTGACGTGGGTATCGATTGTGCGTTCGTAGCCTTCGTAGCGTACACCTTGAATAATGTCCAGTAGATCAAGCCGTGAATAGACTCGCCCAGGTGAGGACATCAATGAGGTTAGGATGTCAAACTCGGAGGGGGTGAGGTCTACGAAAGTATCCGCCACTTTCACCGTGCGACCATCCCGGTCGAGAACGATATCAGCAGCTTTCAATAGTTTGGCGGTGGGTTCTTTCTCACCTGCCCGCCGCAACACGGCACGGACACGTGCCACGAGCTCGCGCGGGCGGAAAGGCTTGGTCATGTAATCGTCAGCGCCAACTTCAAGCCCCACGACTTTTTCTTCATCGTCCACGCGGGCGGTCAATAAAATGATCGGGGTGTTGTTATCGGCGCGATGCTTGCGCATGAATTCGTAGCCGTCCATCTCTGGCATCATCACATCGAGCACGATGAGGTCAGGCTTTTCTTTTTTTGCAACGGCTAGGGCTTCCTTGCCGTTGTAGGCCGAGACAACGCGGTAGCCTTCCTGGGTGAGATAACTTTGGACTAATGAGACCAAGCGTTTTTCGTCGTCCACGACCATGATTGTTTTTGCCATAATGACCTTCTGATTTCAGTATACCAACTAAATACATAGCTGGATGATAAATTTGTGTATAACCTGCGTACAGGATCTTGTTTCAAAATTATAGTAAAGCCTTGTCAGAATGCGGTCATGAAATTGTGAAGGTTTTATGGGGGTTTCTGTGTTGAAAATGTCTGCCAGTCAGATACAACGATTAACCCAATTTTCACAAGCCCAACTCGAGTTTCAAATTAAACCTTGATTGTCCGATATAAATCCTTTACAATTGCGCAGCAAAACATATCTTGCAGGTACTGAAGTGAGGTGAAACCGTTTATGAACGATAAGCACATCCAGCAAGTCCTTGAGATAGAAAAGCAAGCTCAGGAAGTCCAGAATAAGGCGAAGCGGGAAGCGCAGGAAATTCCTGTAAAGGCAGAGCAAGAAGCCCAGGCTTTAATTGCCAAAGCAAAATCTGAGGCACAGGAAGCGGCGCGGAAAATGATTGCTGATGTGCAGGCGGGGGACGCGTCAAGTCAAATGACGGCTGATAGTGCGTCCAAGAATAGCGGCATTGAGGCAAAAGCCAAGGCTAACTTTGACAAAGCTGTTGCATTCGTTTTGCAGCGTGTAATCGGCAGGGCGTAGCTCATGGCGAGCGGCGTTTCGGGTTATGCGGCAATCAGCACGCGGGTGCGGGCAATGTATTCTGATTTGCTCACCCCACAGGATATAACACGCCTAAGTGATGCTCCTGATTTTCCAGCCTTGGTCAGCTCTCTAAAAACAACACCCTATGGAAAGTATCTGGCGGGGTTAAAAGACAGTGAGCTAACTCCGCGGCGCGCCATTTTGCAGATCAAACACAAACTGGCTGATTCTTTTTCCAGTGTGGTCCAGCAAGCGCCAGAGCAGACTCGTCCGTTAGTGAAGCAGTTATATCGTTATTTTGAGTTGGGGAATCTCAAAGCAGTTTTACGTAGTATTCAAACCGTTACATCCTGGAATTCTGATACACCCGCGTGGGACCGTGTCCGCGAAGTGTTGTTTCCGTTTGGCGCCTTTACATCTATTCCGGCACAGGCGATGGTCGAAACAGGGAACGTGGCTTCGGCAATTGACCTATTGCGCGGCACGCCTTATGAATCGACGATCTCTTTTGCGGCGCGGCGTGTTTCCACTGAACAAAGCCTGTTTCCGCTTGAAGTAGCTTTGGATCTGGATTACTGGCGGCGTTTGTGGGCTGAAGCCAGGAAGCTTTCCGGCAAAGACCGTGAGATGGCAGTGAAGATCATCGGCTCTGTGCTGGATATGAATAATTTGATGTGGGTGATTCGCTACAAGATCTACCATAAGCTTTCTGAAGAAGAACTCATCAATTACACCCTGCCGTTTGGCTATCGTGTTCATGATGAGGATGTGCGTGCTATTGCGGCAGGCTCTGATATTGCCAGTGTGATCACGCGAATTTATCCAAGTATCACAAACGCAAGTGCCTTGCTTGAAAAGCCGCAAGCGGGATTACCTAAATTGGAGCATGCACTAAAACAGCAGGTCATGAAACAATGTATGGCAGCCTTTATCGGCGATCCATTCCATATTGGCGTACCAATTGCATATTTGTTGTTGAGCGACTTTGAAGTGCAGGACTTGATCATTTTGATCGAGAGCAAGTCTTTCAATTGGACCGATGACGAATACCGGCAGTTGTTGTTGAAGACTACTATTGTTTAGTAAGGTAATTTGGTCGATTATCACTTCTACATGGAGATGTTATGTTCTTTCCGAAAGAAATGACCGAAGTCGAATTGATTATTCCTTCCAAGGATTTGGTGGGTGTTACCAAAGTGCTGAGTGGACGTGGTGTATTTCAGCAATTAGACAGCACCTATCTTGGGATGGAGAACGTAGGTCCCACTGCATGGCAGGACAAGGCCGGGAATTATTCCACGCTTGAACGCCGCGTGCAGGGGATGATGCAGACTTTGAATCTGGCTGAGGAATATCCTGCCAAAGCTGAAACAGATTCGATGGTTGAACTGGATGTACTCCGCCCGGCTATTGATCGAATTGATGAAGATGTAAAAGGGACAGGCGACCGACTTGCCAGTGAAAAAAAGCGCTTGGAATTGCTTGAAAGCCAGTTGCGCCAGTTGGAGCCGATCGCACATATCAATTATGAAGTTGGCACATTGCGCAACTCGTCTTTTCTGCATTCCATTCTGGGTGTGATCGAAGCCGATAAAATTGATCGCCTCGAAACAAGCCTTGGCAGAGTCCCGCATGTTTTCTTTACGTTGAAAGAAGATCCCAAGAAACCGATTGTTTGGCTGTTGGGTCCGCGCAGCGCATCGGATAACCTGGATCGTGCGGCAAAGAGTGCGTTTCTTAACCCATTGAGCCTGCCTGATGAACTTAATGGAACTCCAGAACAGATCACTTCTACGCTCAAGAAGGAAGTTGAAGTTTCCAAGCAGAAAATTGCTGAACTCGAATCAGCCTTGATCAAACTTGCCGCTACATACAAAGATGGCTTGAAGAAGTTACTTTGGGAAACTCATATTAGCCGCGTCATGGCGGATGCGATTGTCCGCTTTGGACAGTTACGTCACACTTATGTGGTGGTGGGGTGGGTGCCGGCTGATGCGTTGGAAAACCTGACTATGCGGTTGAAGCAAGCCTCCGCGGAAATTTTGATCGAGGCGATTCCCACCAGCCGTTCGGGTCATCACTCGCATGTTCCGGTGGCGCTGACAAACAACAAGTGGTTGAGACCTATCCAAGAGCTGCTGGTCACATATGGTCGCCCTAGTTATGGTGAACTCGACCCAACCCTCTTGATGGCATTAACCTTCCCGATCCTTTATGGTGCCATGTTTGGCGATCTGGGTCAGGGTCTTATTTTGATGTTGGTCGGCGTTCTTGCACACAACAAGATATTCATGAAAGGTTTGCAAAGCCTCGGTTTGCTGCTCGTCTATTGCGGATTCTTTGCGACGATCTTTGGCGCGCTCTATGGAAGCATTTTTGGGTTCGAAGGTGAGCAGATCGTGAAATATCTGCATTTCCATTTCGAGCCGATATGGATAAGCCCTCTTGAAAATATCCTGAGCATACTTGGGATTGCAATCGATGCAGGTATCATTATATTGCTATTTGGTTACTTGCTTAGTTTGTTCAACAGTATTCGCTCCAGGGATTGGGTGCATTTCTGGTTTGGTCACACCGGTGTGGTAACGATGATCTTCTATTTTTCGTTTCTAACAGTACTTAACGGATTACTTGGTACTACTCCTATTGCTCCGAAGGTGGCTGCAGCAATCAGTAAACTGCCCCTTCCATTTACACCGATGCTGATTGTTTTTGGTTTGGGTGTTATGTTCTCAGCTTTTCTTCGTAATTGGGCTGAAGGTCATCGCCCGTTGATCGAAGGAGGGTTTGGGATGTTTCTGGTTACATCCTTTATGGATCTTTTCGAGTCTGTGATTAGTATGTTGAGCAACACACTTTCATTTGTGCGTGTGGGAGCGTTCGCGGTGGCGCATGGTGGTTTGAGTCTGGCGTTTTTCAAGCTGGCCGGTGATAAGCCGACGCCCGGTTTCTGGATTACGCTTTTGATCGGTAACATTTTCATTATTGGGTTTGAAGGTCTGATCGTTTATATCCAGACCATGCGTTTGCACTACTATGAAATTCTAGGCAAGTTCTTCCATGGCGGTGGTGAGCGCTTCGAACCGTTGCAACTAAACCCTTCACATGAGGAGGGGTAAGTTATCGCCCAGAACGGATACCTGAATACTCATTGAAGTTTGCAAGCACAAAATTTTGAAATAATTTTCTATCTATACATAAGGAGATAAACAATGTTTGTAGTTTTTGCTGTTCTCGTTGGTTTGGTTCCGGTAATTCCCGCAGTGCTGTATGTGATTCAAAATGGAAAAACCAGTCCTTCAAAAGCGATTTCACGTCTGGTGACTGGTTTCAACGCCTTTAACTTTTTGGTGGGCATGATGGCGGCTGGACTCGCGGTCGTTTGGTTTGCTTCACCTACTGCTGTGCTCGCAGCTGGTGCGGCACAGGCTGCTGCAGCTGATCCATATGCGAGACTTGCTGCAGCGCTTTCCACAGGTCTGGCTTGTATCGGCGCTGGTATTGCGGTGGGTGGTTCTGGTGCGGCGGCAGTGGGTGCCACAGCTGAGAAGCCTGAATCATTCGGTCGCGCGCTGATCTTCGTAGGTCTTTCAGAAGGTATTGCCATCTACGGTCTGATCATCTCCTTCCTTGTCCTGCCGAAGTAAGGACATTTATGAAAATTCTGGTCATCGGTCATCCTGATGCAGTGCTTGGATTCTCGTTGGCTGGCGTAGGCGGCAAAGTTGCCACTACAGCTGAAGCCGTCAATCAGGCGCTGGATGAAGCTCAAGCCAACAAGGATGTTGGTATTGTGCTTGTGACCCAGGATGTGGCTGTATTGATTCCAGCACGGATGGAACACCTGAAACTGCGGAGTACGATCCCGTTGGTGGTCGAGATTCCATCCAGCGGCGGCATGCCAGAGGGCCAGGCCTCGCTTGGCGATATCGTGCTTAAGGCAATTGGTATCAAGTTATAAAAAATGATCCGAATATATGGAGTGCTCCATCAATCGACCAGCACACTCTAAAGAGTACACGAGCTGGTCAATTCCAAAAATATTCGGAAAGAGATTGGATTGAATACTTATGAAATCTGAACAAGAAGATATTGATTTGCTGGCGCGTGCGATCATGGCTGAGGCGAATGATGAGGCGGCGCATTTGCTGGAAGAAGCCAAAGGGAAGGCTGATGCCATTCGGAAGCGCGCCCAGGAACAGGCTGAGTCTGAGCGGAAAGAAATCCTTGAACGTGCGAAGCAAGATGCCGAGCGTCTGCGCAGTCAAACAACTGCAACCGCCCAGTTAAAAGTGCGCTCCACCCAATTAGATGAGCGTGAGAAACTATTGGATGGTGTGTTTGTTGAAGTGAAGAAACAACTGGAAGCGGTTAAGAAGCGCGGGGATTATGGCGCTATTGCTACAATGTTGGCGCGCGAGGCGTTAACCCAATTAAAAGTAAATCAAGCCGAGATACACGCGGACGAAGTCACAAGCAAAGCATTGAACATTGCTGAACTTTCAAAGGAGCTCAATGGACAGTTTACGCTCAGTGAACCGCTGGAAGAGGGCATCGGTATCACTGTGAGCGCTGCCGAGGGCAAACTGCATTATGACAACACGCTGGAGACCCGCCTGAGTCGTTTACAAGGCACACTCCGTTCCACCGTGTATAAAGTGTTGATGGGAGAACAAGCATGAGTGATGAAGTAGGAAAAATCACCTGGATCAGCGGACCTGTTGTCCGTGCAAAGGGATCTCGTCATGTAGGTATGTTGGAGCTTGTGGAAGTGGGCGCCGACCATCTGGTGGGTGAGGTCATCGGTCTTAAGGGTGATCAGATGACCATCCAGGTCTACGAAGAGACCTCCGGTATGCAAACCGGCGCGCCAATTTATGGCACGGGTTTGCCGCTCTCGGTGGAACTTGGACCTGGTTTAATTCAAAGTATTTATGATGGTGTCCAGCGTCCGTTGCCGTTGATCGAACAGGCAATGGGATCGTTCATCAGTCGTGGCGCCAGGTTTGACCCGATCAATCGTGAGAAAAAATGGAAATATACACCGAAGGTGAAAGTCGGCGATGCAGTTAAAGGCGGCGACATCCTTGGCGTTGCCATGGAAACCGATACTTTTGAACATCGTGTGATGCTGAACCCCGATGACTCAGGCACAATTACCTGGGTTGCTGAGGCTGGCGAATATACGGTCATTGATCCGATTGCCAAGTTGAAGATGGGCAAGGAAGAAAAGACCGTGACCATGCTGCAGCGCTGGCCCGTTCGCCGCGCGCGCCCATTTGTGAGTCGCCGTGGGGCGAATGTCCCTTTGATCACCGGTCAACGAATTCTCGATACATTCTTCCCGGTTGCCAAAGGCGGCGCGGCTGGTATCCCCGGTCCGTTTGGTTCCGGCAAAACAGTCACGCAACATAGCATCGCCAAATGGGCAGACGCCGATATCATTGTTTATATTGGATGCGGTGAACGCGGCAACGAAATGACGGAAGTGTTGCAGGAATTCCCGCATCTGATCGACCCTCGATCTGGTCGCCCATTAATGGAACGCACCGTACTGATAGCGAATACGTCCAATATGCCGGTGGCGGCGCGTGAAGCCAGCATTTATACGGGCATCACCATCGCCGAATATTATCGTGACATGGGCTATCACGTGGCGTTGATGGCAGATTCAACTTCACGTTGGGCTGAGGCGCTTCGTGAAGTATCAGGTCGTCTTGAAGAAATGCCCGCTGAAGAAGGTTATCCCGCTTATCTCGCTGGTCGTCTCGCGGAATTTTACGAACGCGCCGGGTATGTGAATAATTTGAACGGTACACAGGGTTCGGTGTCCGTCGTAGGCGCAGTATCGCCTCCTGGCGGTGACTTCTCTGAACCGGTCACGCAGCATACCAAACGTTTCATCCGCTGCTTCTGGGCATTGGATAAATCACTGGCTTCTGCTCGTCACTTCCCAGCCATCAACTGGCTGGATAGCTACAGCGAATATGTTGGCGATGTTGCGGATTGGTGGCAGGAAAAAGTTGGCAAGGATTGGCTCGGCATGCGTAATCGCGCGATGGCGTTATTGAGTGAAGAAAGCCGCTTATCACAGATCGTGAAGTTGGTGGGTCCTGATGCATTGCCTTTCACCGAGCGCATGGTTCTTGAAACCACCCGCCTTATCCGTGAAGGTATTTTGCAACAGAACGCCACCGAGGCAGTAGATGCCTACTCATCCATTGAAAAGCAGATCCGTTTGCTTGAACTGGTGCTCTACTTCCATGACCGTGGCATGGCAATCGTCAAACGCGGCGCACCGATCAACCTCATTCACGACCTGCCGGTGGTGGATCGAATTATCCGTGCCAAATCCACAGTGACAAATGAAGCGCTGGAAGGGTTCGACGTAATCCAACAAGAAATTGACGAGCAGATGGGTCAATTAGATGCGGAGTACAGCTCATGAGTGATGTAACAGTACAAGGCGGACAGGAAGTTGTCGGCGTCAGTCGCATCGAAGGTCCGATCATTGTTGTCGAAGGCGGCGTGAACGTCAGTTACGATGAGGTGGTAGAGATTCAAGATGCGCGCGGTCAATTGCGTCGCGGGCGTGTGCTTGAAGTCGGCGAAGGCTTTGCGGTCGTGCAGATCTTTGCAGGTTCTACGGGTCTCTCCATTGATGGCACGCGCGTCCGCTTTTTGGGCGGCACACTACACATTCCGGTTGCCGAAGAAATGCTTGGACGCATCTTCGACGGCTTGGGTCAGCCGATCGATGGTGGCCCTGAACCGCTGACCGATCATTATGCCGATGTAAACGGACAACCGATTAACCCAACCGCGCGTATTTATCCGCGTGACTATATCCAGACGGGCATTTCCACCATTGATGGAGTAAACACGCTCTTACGTGGCCAGAAGCTGCCTCTGTTTTCTGGAGCAGGGATGCCGCACGATCAGCTTGCCGCTCAAATCGTGCGTCAGGCTACCTTGGGTAAACTGGCTGGCGAGGAACAGACCGAAGGCGAACAGTTCGCGATCGTGTTCGCCGCAATGGGTGTCAAGAACGATGTGGCTGATTATTTCCGCAGATCGTTCACAGAAAGCGGCGCGTTGACTCGGGTAGCGATGTTCCTTAATTTGGCGGACGATCCTCCAGTTGAGCGTATCATCACTCCGCGCGCTGCATTGACCCTGGCGGAATATCTTGCCTACGAAAAAGGTATGCATGTGTTGGTGGTGTTGACCGATATGACCAACTACGGTGAAGCCCTGCGTCAGATTTCGAACGTGCGCGGTGAAGTGCCAAGCCGTAAAGGTTATCCCGGTTATTTGTACAGTGACCTCGCGTCGTTGTACGAACGCACGGGTCGTATCCGCACCAGTGAAGGATCGATCACACAAATCCCGATCCTTACGATGCCGAACGATGACATCACACACCCCATGCCAGACCTGACTGGTTACATCACCGAAGGTCAGATCGTGTTGGGACGTGAGTTGAACTTCGCAGGTATATATCCACCGGTCGCGGTGTTGCCGAGTCTTTCGCGTTTGATGAAAGATGGTATCGGTAAAGGACGCACGCGTGACGATCATCCGCGTTGGGGTGCGCAACTCTATGCCGCTTATGCCAGAACGCAGGATGTGCGTGCGTTGGCATCCGTGATCGGCGAGGAAGAATTGTCGGATGTGGATCAGCGCTATCTTAAGTTTGGACGCGCGTTCGAGCGTGAATTTGTCAATCAAAGTTTCACCGAGAATCGTTCTATCGAGCGCACGCTTGAAATCGGCTGGAAACTGCTCTCCATGTTGCCGAAGAAGGAATTGACCCGCGTCAACCTGGACGAGATCGAAAAATATTATAAAGGCGACGATGCCGCAAATTAATATTGCCCCAACCCGCACGAACTTGATTCGCCTTAAGAAGGAACTGCGCTTTGCCAAGGAAGGCTATGAAATCCTTGACCGCAAACGCGAGGCTCTGACCGGCGAACTGGTTCGTGTGGCAAAGGAAGCTGATACCTTGCAGAAGGAAGTATGGGCTTTGCTTGAGATCGCTTACGGCGCAATGGATAAGGCGCGCGTAGTGATGGGCTCTGACCATGTTGAGTGGGCGGCGCTGGCTGTCAACAAGACCGTGGATGTGCACCTGCGTCTGCGCGGTATCATGGGCGTAGCCATCCCGCAGATCGAGGCACGCGGTGAGCCGCCGAAATTCCTCTATAGCCCGGCCGATACCACGGCGGTGCTCGACGAAGCCAGTTTTACTTTTCGCGAAGTGTTGTTGCGGATTCCCCAACTTTCCATGCTGACTGCGGCTGTATGGCGGCTTGCCAACGAACTGCGCAAGACGCAGCGTCGTGTGAATGCGTTGCAGCATATTTTTATTCCGCAATATAAACAGCAGATCGAGTTCATCGTCAGTTCGCTGGAAGAACGTGAACGTGAAGAGACCTTCCGCTTGAAATGGTTAAAGACTAAAATGGGTTAATCTGAGCGTTGGTGTTGGGCAGCAAACATCAGATGGGTGTGGGTAAATCTCAAGTTTTTGGAAAGGAGTTCGTAATATTATGAAGATCGCAGTTTTAGGTACGGGCGCAACCGGCCGGACGATCGGTACAAAATTGGTGCAGCTTGGGCATGATGTCATGTTGGGTTCCCGTGATGAAGCCAACCCCAATGCAGTGACATGGGCAAAAGATGCGGGACATAATGCCTTGTATGGAACGTTCATGAACGCGGCTGAATTTGGTGAGATCATTTTCAACTGTACATTGGGTTCTGCCTCGTTAGCAGCTTTAGAGCAGGCGGGTGCCAAGAATCTAAAAGGCAAGATCCTGATCGATACTTCGAATCCGCTTGATCGCTCGACCGATACCTGGACGTTGACGGTCTGCAATACCGATTCGCTGGGCGAACAGATCCAAAGAACTTATCCTGATACAAAAGTGGTTAAGAGTCTCAATACCGTCAATGCCAATGTGATGGTGGACCCAGCCAAGTTGATCGAAAAGACGGCTGTGTTCGTAAGCGGCAATGATATCGAAGCCAAAGCGACTGTGGTCATGATCCTGCGGGATTGGTTTGGCTGGCGGGAGATCATTGACCTGGGCAATATCACAACTTCACGCAGTGTGGAAATGTATGTGCCGCTCTGGCATAACCTGCGGACGGCGATCTCATCGCAGAGATTTAATATCAAGATCGTGACCGCGTAGTCAATTATTGCGTACTGCGTAAAACGTACGTAAAAACCGCTAGAGATTGTCGTCTCTGGCGGTTTTTATTTAGGATGTTGGTTGATATAAGGCGAATTCCACGTTTTTCAAAATAAAAAAATAAATTTTTAAGGTGCAAACAATAATTATTCTCTTATTATGGATCTTTTATCATCCAACCAATCGGCATTGTATTTTTTGAAATTTTATCGACTCCACCTGATACTGGATCAACAGCTAATACGTAGTAATTTTTGGGATTCGCCGGATCATCCCATTGGGAAATCAACAAGTATTTTCCGTCTGGCGACCAAATTAGTTCTGGGCTGCCTGACCAGGGTTCAGACACATTGGTGCTGAGACCTTGAATGCACAAGCGAGTTACCTGTTTACTTGAAATATCCAGGATTGCAAGTTCAGATTGAGCACCATCTTTCTTCTCAACATCAGTTTGGCTGAGCCAAAAAGCAATTTGCTTTCCGTTTGGCGACCAAGTGTATTCGGGAATAGATATATAACTGAACTCTCTGGCAAAATCGGTAATTCGTTGAAACTCTCCACCATCTCGTGAGACTAAATAAAATTCATCGGTGTTCCCTTCACGATTCACAATCGCAAGGGTTGTACCATCTGGTGACCAAGTTGGTAGGCGACCCCAATCCGTAAAGTTGGCATGAGCAAGCTCATTTCCAGATTCGACATCAACCAATGATACTTCGCCGCCCTCCTTGGGGAAGACTGCGCGGGTAAGAGTAGGGTCATAAAGAATGTTGGCTCCATACACATAACCTAAACTAGTTGCCCTCGCATCAAATTTCCAATTTGCCACTTTATCGTTGTAGGGGTCAGCAGGGTGAAAGATCCCGTCCCAGTCTGTTTTCAATTCGGTCCGCGCTTGCGAAAATGGATTTATCAAATACTGATCAATCCTATCTAAATTTTCTGTCACAATTCGTATCTGGTCTTTATTTTGCCAACTGAAATAATCTTCCAGTAATCCATTAGTATATGCCGGAAATTTAGAAAAATCTGCAACAACCCCCATATTGCTATCCACAATACGAATATATCGGTCATCCGCAAGGTCATAATAGGTATACGCGATATGCAATCTATCTGGGGAGATTAATGCATTGAAAGCATAGTCATCAGTCCTGACAACTCTTTTTGTATTTGCATCCAGCAAAAAGAAGCCTGGCGGTAAAACCAGTTGGTGTCTAATTTTGTAAACAGCAATCAATCCATTCAGATCAAGGTCCTCGTAAGAACCAGATGTATTCACGCATTGAGTCTTTACCGATGGCAAGAGTGTTGGGAGAGGCGTTGCTTTGGGTGAAATAAGTGTCGCAGTAGCGACAGGAGATGCAACCGCTCTTTCTGTGTTGGTTGCCGTCACATTGATTGTGGTACCGGTGTTTGAACTTAGGCATGAAGATAACAACAAAGCCAAGCTCAAAATAGCAGTAGAAATTTTATATTTATTTCTAGTCATTCCATCAACCTCAACAAAAATTACCGTATGAAATTCTATTAATAGCTTTTGCACCACCGTTTGCCATTGCATAATTTACCATTTGCGATTGGCAATACGTAAGAATGATCATTCGATCTTCTCCAGCCTGCCCAAATACTGTATTCACCATACCTAATCGTAGCATCTTTCTGAAAATGTCATTTCGGAGGGAGATATTTGCAACATCGAATAACTCATTGGGACTTGGATAGCCCGTGAAAGCACTTTGTTCAATCCCTGCAACAATCATCATGGGATTATTTGCCCAGGATTTAGGAGGAGCATACATTACGCCTTCCAAAGTACATGTGCCTGCATTTACACATTTCGAACGGCTTCGTGTAGATTGACTATAAGATGCGAGAAAATACATCGATCCTTCCGCTGTAAATGGGCTACAGCCCATACTATGGCACCAGACAGAAGCTTTATTGCTCAAAGCGGATGCGAATTTTTCAGTATTGGGATACCCTTGTTGTTCGTATCCCCACATAATCGCCATAAACTCATAAATTGTGAAACCGCCACTGCCATAGCTTTTCCACCACCAACCACTTTTATCATTCCACATAGTTCTGTAGACATTAGACTTTATCCGAAATAATAATTGGTCATAGTTTCAGAGGCTTCTTGCGAT
>JBDTWO010000106.1:0-15937 GCA_040006635.1 Chloroflexota bacterium | reverse complement strand
GTCCGAAGCATGGACGGCAAGCTGTCCGACTCCAGAGATTCGTATTGCTATTTGCATTAGCTGGATTCACCCTGTTCGGCTGTTCACGCAATATCACAACCTCGACTCCCGCGTCATCCGAATCAACAGCAACGCTTAACGCGCCAACCGCCACCAAAGAATTCGTGCCGGTTGTGCCGAAGGACGCGCAGGAGATGGTCATCTTCTCGTATGAGGAAGATGGCTATTCTCATTTGTTCGCCTACATCCCCAACAAAATGCCGTTGACGCGTCTCACCTCCAACGATTGGGACGATATCACTCCCGCCGCCAGCCCCGATGGCAGGAAGCTCGCCTTCGCCTCCAACCGCAATGGATTTTGGGATCTGTATCTTCTCGATCTAACCAGCGGCGAGACCACTCAACTCACCGACACACCCAATTATGAGGGCGCGCCTTCGTGGTCACCGGATGGTTCCTTCCTTGCCTACGAATCCTATATCAATGACAACCTTGAGATCGTGGTCGGACCTGCTGATGACCCGCTAAAAAATGCTGTGCGCCTTACCAATTCGCCCGCCGCAGATTATTCACCCGCCTGGGCGCCGGGCGGACGTCAGATCGCGTTCATCTCCAACGGTGAAGTCATGCTCGCCGATCTGGATAAACCCGAAGACCAGCGTTTCACAAATCTGAGCAACACCGAACTGGCAGCTGAGTCACACCCGGTCTGGTCGCCAGACGGAAAGAAAATGGCATGGGCTTCTGCCTCGCAAAATGTGGGGCGCAGTGGCATTTACATTTGGGATGCGGCGCGCAACGTCCCGGCGCAATGGATCGGGGACGGCGATTATCCCGCCTGGAACCCGCGCGGTGACCAGCTCATCACCACAGTCTCTGCGCCGAATGAAACTTACCTCACCACCTATTCGCTGACCGGCGAACTTCTGCAAGCACTTACGCCCTTCCCGCAACCCCTGCGCGGATTGACCTGGGCGAACCTGATCATGTCTGATCCCCTGCCGAATGATTTTCAAAAATCTGCACAACTCACCCCTGCCCCACTTTGGGCGGCAAACGGCAATCCGATTTCGAGTGGCACATCCTCACGATATTTGCTAGTGGATTTAAAGGGTGTACAGGCGCCTTATCCGCAACTGCATGATCTTGCCGATGAAGCTTTCAATGCCTTACGTGAACGCGTGACCCGCGAAGCCGGTTGGGACGCGCTCGCCAGTTTGGAAAATGCCTTCGTGCCGCTCACCAAGTCACTTGACCCAGGCTATGAAGAAGACTGGTTATATACAGGTCGCGCCTTTGCCATCAATTCACTCATGACCAACGCGGGTTGGATGGTGGCAGTGCGCGAAGACTTTGGCGCGCAGACCTATTGGCGTTTATACATCCGTGCGCAATTGCAGGATGGTTCACTCGGCGAGCCCATGCACAATACGCCCTGGGATCTGGGCGCGCGTTATAAACTTGACCCGCAAGTTTATGAGCAGGGCGGGACCTACAGCGATGTGCCGCCCGGCTATTGGGTGGATGTCACCACGCTCGCCGCGCAATATGGCTGGCAGCGTTTGCCTGCCTTACCAAATTGGCGCACCTTCTATCGCGGCGCGCGCTTCACCGAATTTGCGCTCACCGATGGTTTGGATTTTTATTCCGCCATGCTGCAACTGTATCCAGCCGATGTGTTGCTCACACCGACGAGACTGCTTATCCCCTCGCCCACCTCCACAAGAACTTTCACGCCCACACCGACTGCCACATCTACGCGCGTACGCATCTCAGCCACACCCTCGAGAACTCCAACGCCAAGTAACACACCCACGCCCTCGATCACACCGCAGCCTTCGCCCACGCCACCCACCATTATTCCATGATGAAATACTTCCGCCCTCTGGAGTCCGACAGCTTGCTGTCAAAAATCGGGAGCAAGCTCCCTGACTCCAGAGTTTTGCTCTTAATGATTCTGCTCCTTGCAGCCTGCACACCCGCAGCCCCACGCGGAGCGGAGCAGACTCCAACTGCGGTGATTGCCGGGGAAGCAGCGACCCAGTTACCGGCTGTGATCGAAGCGACGCCGCGTCCCACGATCCAACCGTTTCGATTTTTCCTCCCGACGCCCGGAGCTGAACCCGTTTCGGGATGGCGTCCGCCTCTGTATCCCGTGCCGTGGGCTGTTTCGGCTTACGATCACTTTTACTTTACCCGCCCCATCGCTGCAGATAATATCAACTGGCCCCTGGCGGAATATCGCTATGGCGGCGTTTTCTTTGCGCCAAACATTGTCCACACCGGCGTGGACATTGACGCCGAGGAAGGCACACCGATCCTCGCCGCCGGACCCGGCACCGTGATCTCAGCGGATTGGGGTTTATATACCGAGGCTGAAGGCAATAAGAACGACCCGTATGGTCAGGCGGTGGTGATACGACACGACTTTGGATATAAGGGTCAGAACCTCTATACCGTGTATGCGCACATGAGCAAGATCATTGCGGTGGTCGGTCAACATGTGGAGACGGGTGATGTAATCGGGTTGGTTGGGCACACCGGCGCGACCACCGGACCACATCTACATTTTGAAGTGCGCACGGGCGGCAATACTTTTTATACAACCTATAACCCCGAACTATGGACGGCTCCGCCGCAAGGCTGGGGCGTGTTGGTGGGACGCATCTCTGGAGAAAAAGGCGAATTGTTGAATCAATATCCGCTGGAAGTGCATCCCTACCCCGCTGATAAGCCGATCCACAAAGCCTTCACCTACGCCCAGGGACCCGTCAACTCAGACCCGTATTATCAAGAGAATATGGTCTTGAGCGATCTGCCCGCGGGCATCTATAAGATCTTGATCAATTATAAAGACAAGGACCTGCAAGGCTTTGTGGAAATCTATCCGGGTCAGGTAACCTACTTTACGTTCACCGATAAGTTTGGATTCCAAATCATCCCGCCGCCCCCGCCGAAATTGGATTTTCTGCCGGGGACAGCGACGGTGACAGCTACGCCTAAACCATAAACAGCATATATCAAGGAGGATTTCAAATGCTTCCAAGGAAAAGTGATTATCAAGGTTTCAAGAAAAACTTTGCTATCAGCACAATATTGCTGTTATTGATTATCAGTTGTTCATCTTCTTCACCCACTTTGATCTCACCAATATCACCATCCCAAAATTTTCTTTCATCAAAATCGACATCCACTATTACAACAATATCAACCGCAACACTAACACCTGCCCCAACCTACACTCTAACACCCGTTCCAACAACAGTGACCCTGCCGCCATCTTTGACTCCGTTACCAACTATTCCATTTGATGAAATACAGAATAAATTCGGAATATTATTAGCTACTAACGGTGGTTGTCATTTACCCTGTTTTTGGGGAATGACGCCCGGAGAAACTACAGTTGCCGAACTACTTCAATTTACCAAACAATTCACTATGCCAGGGTTTGAGATGCTTGATACTGGTGATGGAGTGTATACATTTCGTTATCTTACAAAGCAAATTAAAAACCAGACTAGGGATCCGCGTTGGGTCGTTCAATTTCGTACCAATAGAGAAAAGATTCAGAGTATTGATTTAATTGCAGAAACGGCACAATACAACTTTCCTCTATCCAAAATATTAAGTGATTATGGGACACCTGAAAAAGTTTTTATTGGGCCGGAAGTATTCCATGCATTACCTATGGAGGTTCTTTACGAAAATCAACGTATTTTGGGGAGTTATTATCTTTATCAAAATGATAGTGACAAATCACTTTATTGCTATAGCTCACAGGGGACATCTCAAGAGGTTGTTACTTGGGCATCTGATGAGAATTGGCATAATTTTATAAGTAAATGAGGAAGAACAATCTTATAAACCCCTGGATGAAGTGTCGGACTATGATATTTCGTCTCTTCAAAAGGAATTAAAAATACCCAATAGGTCTCTTTGTATAAAAATAAAAGCTGAAAAACTACTTCCATAGTATGCATCAACAGCATCAACAAAATCTTTATTCTAAAAATGTGAGTAGTAATTTTTATAAAAAAAACAATCCAGCCGACTCAAATGAGTCGGCTGGATATATTAAGGCTTACTTTTTAAATTAGTTCCCGCACGGAGTGACGTTACGCCAGTTGAGCACTGTATCGTTCACGGTCTGTGTGCCCGTGGCGCCGTAGCTAAGCGTCAGTTGGCGATTGGCGATCTCACCGCAGGTATTATCTTTCTCGCCATAATCCCATGAGCCGAGTGCGTACTTATACTCGATCTGGGTGCCCTCTTTACCAGTGAGGGTGATCGTCCAGTGTGTGGCATCCACGCGGGTCAGCACGACACCGCCAGGGTTCCATTGCGGCAGACCGCCATCCAAGCGATCGAGGAAGCCCGCGATGTACACAGATTTACCGGTTCCGTCCGTAGTGGCTGGGACAGTGACAGTGAAGTTTAGCGTTACTGTACGGAGTTGCGCGGTCGCTGTCACTTCGGTCGAATTGTCCGAACGGTTGAAGGATTGATCGAGTGCGCGGACCACGTAGTAATAGGTCGCACCTTCGACCACCGCAAAATCGGTATAAGAGGCGGCAGTCACACGCGCGATCATGGTGTAAGGTCCGCCAGTGGTTGCGCTCCGCAGAACTTCATATCCATAGAGCGATGGGTCGCCAGCATTTGCATCCCATGCCAATTGGATACCGGCCGGGGAAGCTGCCACAACATTCAAACCAGTTGGCACAGTTGGAGCAACGCCATCGGCACTGGCATTGACCGTGAGCTTGCCGGGGTTGGCAGGAAGCGCTTTCGCTGCGATCGGTCCATTCAGGTCGGCGTACAACCAGTCTCTACCATTCGTGGTGGAGTAGCGATAGACATAATCGAATGAGCCGATGACTTCGGGCAACAGGCTCGCCACGAATTCGTCATTGTTACCGGAGTTCGTATTGAAGGCTGCATCCACCCAAGTCCATGCCACGTTTCCGTTGGGGTTACTACCTGAAGGTCCAAAGCCTAATTGAGCCAGCAAACCTACTGTAGCGCCGGGCTGGTTGGTCGCGCCATCGATCCAGACCTGACCGTAGGCATTCTCTGTGCGGTTAACCGCGCTGATCGTCTGAGTCAAGGTGGGGGGCCATTGTAAATTCGCCCAACCAATTGCGAGATGCGGCAAAGCATTCACTTCATTGGAATTCTTGCTCTCGTTGCCAACGCCGTCCAAGGATGTGACCACGTAATAGTAGTTCGTGGCATTGACGAGATTCGTGTCGTCGAAGCTGGTGCCAGCAATCGGGCTGCCATTCACTTTGACATATCCGCCGCCGCTCAAGGGACTGCGATAGATGTTATAGCCAGCCGAACCAGCAACCGCAGTCCATGCCAGGCTGACCGAGGCGTTACCTTCATTGGTCACTTGCAAATTCGCAGGTGCGGCTGTGGGTTGCAGGTCAACATTTCTGCTGAGGAAGATCACGGCACTCATGGGTCCAATAGAGCCGTTGATAACGCCGTTCACGACAGCGACAGAGTTTGCGCCGCCATTCCCCACTGCATAGGCTTTGTAGAGTGTGATGCCATTCGGCAGATAGCCCGCCACCGGGATCGCACCGGATTGTGCCAAGTTACTGCGATTGATAATGATTAACGCAGCTTGATTGTTGATCTTGCGTCCATAGGCAATGACCTGGGTAGCATCATCAGCCAGCAGTACTTTGAAATCACCATTGACCAACACGCTGTTCTTGCTTCTGAGCGTGTTGAGGGTCTTGTAGTGATTGAACATTCCCTGATCAGGTGAACCGCCTTTATCTGCCCACGGATAGGTACGGCGGTCATCGGGATCATCGGCGCCGGTCATGCCAACTTCATCGCCGTAGAACACGGTGGGAGCGCCCGGCACAGTAAACTGAATCAGTGAAGCGATCTTCTGGCGTAGTTTCCCTTCAGACACATTCGCTGCATTGAGTTCCTTGTCGGCAGTTGTTGGCTGACCTGGGGTCAACGTCCAACGCAGACGTTCGGTATCGTGACTATCCAACAGATTCATCAAGGAATAATAGGCAGCATCTGGATAATCTTCACGGATGGATGCCATTCGCGCCGCAAATTCAGAAGGTGCAATGATGCGTCCGCTATCGCCGAAGCCTTTTGAGTCAAAGGCTTGGGGCGCAAGCAAACCGATCACAGCATCGCGCAGACGATAGTTCATGGTGGTGTCGGCACGGTCGCCGCGCAACATGCGCAGGAGCGTGCTGTCCTTTTGCCAGGTTTCACTGATGATCAGAGCATCAGGCTTGGTCTGTTTCACCACACTGCGGAAGGTTTCCCAATAACCAGCGGGGAAGGACGCATCGCCCATCACATCCAAACGCCAGCCGTTCGCACCCTGCTTCAACCAGTATTTGGAAACGCTTTTGGGAGCGGTGAGGAAATACTGCTGCACCGCAGGCAGGGATTTGTTGATGACGGGGATCGAGTCGAACCCAAACCAGCCATCGTAGGTGGCGGAGTTCGCACCCGCGCTGCCAACACAGGTCCCAGTGCCGGCCGCGACATCATGGAAAGTGAACCAGGCTCGATACGGGGAAGTGAGCGATTCACAAGCTCCAGCCGCGGCATAATGACGGTAACGGTCAAAGATCGGGCTGTCAGATGACATGTGATTGAACACGCCATCCAGCACAATGCGCATGTGATGCTCATTGGCTTGCTCGACCAGATTCTCCCAATCCTTTTGGGTGCCGAAGTACGGATCGATCTTGTAGTAATCCTGAGTATCGTAACCATGATTCGAACCCGCATCAAAGATCGGATTGAAGTAGAGCGTGTTCACGCCCAGGGCTTGCAGATAATCCAAAGATTGGGTGACGCCCTTAAGATCGCCGCCAAAATAATCACGTCCGCGCGGACCTTCTTTAGTGGGGCTATAGTCGGGAGGCGTCGTATCAAACCGCCAGGGACAGTTGCTCGCGGCATCCGAATAATTTCGGCAGAAGCCCTCGGGCAGTATGCCCCACGGCAGTTTGAGCACCGGGTCATCGTAACGGATGTCATTGGTCTTGGGGTCGTTATTACTGCGACCGTTGCGGAAACGGTCGGGGAAGATCTGATAGATGCTCGCGCCCTTTGCCCAGTTCGGCGCAGAGAAGGCGGGGTCGTAGAACATTAGCGCAAAGCTGTTATCTACGACATTATCGCTGGGGCTGCCCAAGCCGCCATCTAACGCGGCGGTGTTATCCGCATAGTAAACGGTCTTGGTGCCATCGGTGACGATGAAGCGATACCACAAGTTATTCGGTGAGACTTCGTTGAGCGTCGCCTGCCAGTAATCGCAGGTGTATGGGAGCCCATCTTGATAGCAAGAGACATCGGTTGCCACGGGTGTCATCGCAACGATTTTCTGCGCATTGGCATTGACATCGTACACGCGCAAGCCAACACCGGTCACATCGTTATGGAACGTGCGGAAACGGACAATGACCGCTGAACCCGCAGGCACTGCCCCACCGGGTGTGCGATAGAGTGTATCGCGCGAGTCGTGGCGCAAGCCATCCCATTCGATATTGTTATCCAACTGGGGACCAGGGGATTTAACAGCGATATCAAGCACGTGCGTGGTGCTGTTATAGGTAAAGGTAACGGTGGAACCAGGTGCAGACACTGTGAATGGAATGTTGGCTCCATCTTGCACACCACCCGCGCCGTAATTGACATCCCAGCTTTCGTTGAGAGCCACCTTACCTTCGTAGCTACCGACAGGGAGGGCGGTGGTGACAAAGGTATAAATGCCATCGCCATCGGGGTCTTCGAGCCACGAGCGCAGACAATCGGGACTCCAATCGCCGGGACAGCCAATTTCGCTTTGGAAGCTGCCAGCAACGGTTGCGATCACCGAGTTTGCGTCAGATGCGACCCAATGGAATTTGTCATCATAGTAGAACTTAACATTCGTTGTCCCGCCCAAATTGAAAGCAATATTCGCCCCATTGAACCCTGCATTCACACCGTAATTTTCATCCCAACTATTATTGAGCGCAGCTTTGTATTCATAACTTCCTGTAGGAAGAGCGAACGTCCCCTGCCAAACATCATCAGCCGCATCGTAATCAAGCTGCGTAGCGGCACAAGCCGGATCCCAATCCCCCAGGCAGCCCGCTTCTGATTGAAGCGAACCAGCGATTGTCACACTGGTTGGAGCAAATGCCGGTGAAGCCAGCACCGGCATCGGTCCAACCGCTCCTGCCAACAGGGTCACCAAACTTACAGCAGTAACCAACGAACGAATAAAACTAAAACCCTTGATATGCATAGAACTTCTCCTCAGACACTGATCTATGATTTGTAATTGCTGTGAGTTTCATTTTATCCCTTGCGGTTGTAAAGTCAACTTAAAAAACCATGTAATGTTACATCGCTTGCTCATTGAGGCTGAACATATGCAGAAGACGGGCTTGCTCTTTTCAATGTGAGCACGCATGCAGATTATGTGCCTAGCATCTTTATCCCTTGACGGACAGAACATCTGTGCTATACTCTCGGCTACACACAAATCCGACCTTTACACTTTGACTGGAGAATAAAACCATGGCATCTAAAAAAGCAGCTAGAGAATCCAAAGCCGCCGCAATGGAAGAACAACAAGCCAATCGCCACGTGGATGGCGCCAAGCGCGCCGTGCTCGATAAAGCTGTTGGCGATATCCTTAAACGCTACGGCGAAGGTTCCATCATGCGTCTCGGCGAAGCCAAGCACATGGAGACCGAAGCCTTCCCCACCGGCTCACTTTCTTTAGATATTGCCCTTGGCGTTGGCGGCATTCCACGCGGACGTATCACCGAGATCTACGGACCTGAGTCCTCTGGTAAAACCACCCTCTGTCAACACATCGTTGCCGAAGCACAAAAGCTGGGCGGCGTCGCCGCTTTCATTGATATGGAACACGCGCTTGACCCGGTCTATGCCTCACGCGTCGGTGTCGATATTGACAACCTGCTCGTCTCCCAACCCGATACCGGGGAACAAGCCCTCGAGATCGTCGAAACCCTCGTCCGCTCCGGTGGCGTGGATGTCGTCGTGATCGACTCAGTCGCTGCGCTCGTGCCGCGTTCTGAAATCGAAGGTGACATGGGCGATTCCACCATGGGTGTGCAAGCCCGCCTCATGTCCCAGGCGCTTCGCAAACTCTCCGGCGCGATCAACCAGACCAAGACTGCCGTTATTTTCACCAACCAACTTCGCCAGAAGATCGGCGTCATGTTCGGCAATCCTGAAACCACCACCGGCGGTCAGGCGCTCAAGTTCTATGCCTCCATCCGTCTTGATGTGCGTCGCATCCAAGCCATCAAGGTCGGCGATGAAGTTATCGGCAACCGCACCCGCGTCAAAGTGGTGAAGAACAAGGTCGCGCCGCCCTTCCGCACCGCCGAGTTCGACATCATGTTCAACGAAGGCATTTCCAAATCCGGCGATATACTCGACCTCGCCACCAAATTTGAAGTCGTCTCCAAACGCGGCGCCTTCTTCTCCTATGGCGATTTACGCCTTGGTCAGGGACGCGAGAACGCCAAGGATTACCTGCGTCAGAATCTCGATCTCATGAACGAGATCGATGGCGTCATCCGCCAAAAAGCCCTCAGCGGCGAGATCGCTCTGCCCCTCGATATTGGTGGAGGCGACGACTCCGGCGGCAGTTCAGACGAAGAATAGGATCCACAAGGGCGACCGTGACGGTCGCCCTTTTTATTTTTATGATATGCTTCGCCTCATGCCAAGCCGACGATTGCTCATCATTCTATTGACTCTGATCTCAGCCTCATGCGCCCCGCACCCTACTGCGACGCCTTTCATCCCACCGACGGCGCAATCCCAACTCATCGAACCGACCTTCATCATCAACCCAACTCAAAACATCGTGGTCGTTCAAACTACACCTTTGCCAACGGTCATCATCCCCACTGCAACTATTAATCCTGCTGATTGCATCAACAACCTGACCTACGTCGAAGACATCACCATGCCCGACAACACTTCCATCGCCTATGGCGCGACCATCGACAAACAATGGCTCGTCCAAAATAGCGGAACCTGCAACTGGAACGCGGACTATCGTCTCAGGCACATCGGTGGAGCTGTGCTCGGCGCACCTGAAGAGCTCGCCCTCTACCCCGCCAAATCTGGCACACAAGCCACCCTCCAAATCACCTTCACCGCACCCTTCAGCGACGGCGAATTCGAATCCGCCTGGCAAGCCTTCGACCCATCCGGTCTCGCCTTTGGTGACCCGATCTATATGCGTATCATCGCCGCATCTCCTTAGTCTTCGTCCTGAGCGGAGGGACTGAGTGAAAGTCGACACTTGCACCAGCACGCAAGTGCAGGTGAGTCCCGTAGACGAAGGACAGCGAGGCACGCAGACGAAGGGCATATCATCAAACAGCCTATGTTTAAACTTTGCTCAACGCGATTGGAGAATCTTATGTCCCCACAAACTGACTTCCCCCTTGTCTTCGAAAAACTCAAGTCCATTCTCAAACCTTACGCCAAAAACCTCACAGTCACAGCCGATACATCTGCCGCTTATTCCATCGATGGTCTCTATAGTGAGAAATACAAAAAGGCGCTCTTCTTCGGCTCGGCACAGATCAAAAAGAATTACGTCTCGTTCTATCTGATGCCCGTGTATATGTTCCCAGAATTACTCAAAGAGATTTCACCCAAACTCAAGAAACACATGCAGGGTAAATCCTGTTTCAACTTCAAACAAGTGGAACCTGAACTGTTCAAGGAACTAAAAGAATTAACCCGCGTTAGTGTTGAACGATCTCGCGCGGCGAAGAACAAGGGAGAGTTCTAGCGTGAAATTCACACTCGAAACCATCATCAACAAACCGCGCAAGGAGGTATGGCAAGCCTTCGACAATATCGAGAACCTGCAGAAGTGGCAGCCCACACTAATCAAACATGAACTCCTTGACGGAACACCCGGTCAACCCGACGCAGTCTCCAAACTCACCTACGCAGAAAGCGGACGCGAATTCTCCCTCACCGAAAAGATCGTCCACTGCGACGAACCCAATCAACTCGACAGCCTCTACGAAAACGACTTTGCCGACAACACCATCAAAAATAAATTCGTCGAGCAAAGCCCAGACGAAACACTGTGGGTTACAGAAACCGAGTTCACATTCAAAACCTTCCTGATGAAGATCATGGGCAACGCGCTCAAAAAGAACTATATCAAACGCACCCAACGCGATATGCAGCGTTTCAAGGAAATGCTGGAAGGTGTATGACTTCTCTGGAGTCCAGAAGCTTGCTTCTGAAAGACCGGACAGCACCCATAGGGCAAGCAAGCTGTCCGACTCCAGAATATTGTCAAAGAGTATAATCACGGACATGAAACAAGGCACCTTCGAAAAAGAGATCTTCATCCGATCCGATGCGCAAACCGTCATCAACGTCATCGCGGACTACAGTCAGCACCACAAGATTCACCCGCTGATCATCAAGGTGGAGCGCGCCAAAGACGAACCAGCCGGTGTGCGCCGTTACTTCATCACCGACAGCCTGCAGTGGGGACCGTTCAAATTCAAGATCAAATATCGAGCCGATATCATCGCCGTCACCGCAGACACCGTCCACACTGAGGCGTTTCAATCACCGGGCACAACCGTCACCAACGTCACCAAGGTCACTCCAAAAGATAACGGCGTCATCCTGCACGAGACCATCACGATGAAAGCGCCGGATATGCTTTTCGGTTACGCTTTTAGTCAAGCCAAAGCCGCACACGCCGAAATGCTCGAACGCATCAAGAAGTTTGTCGAAACAAATGACAGTCACAAATAAGTGACTGTCATTTTAATTTAACAGGAGCCAACCATGACCCACATCACCCTCAGTACCAAAAAAGAACACACAGGCATTCACATCACGCTGGCAATCGCGCCGGAAAACATCTCCCCCGATACGCCGGGCAAGGATGCCGGTGAAGTCCGTTTCAATTCAGCGGAACAGAAAGCTGTTGTATCACTGGGCGCAAAAGACAAGTTAAAGCTTGAGACGTTCCGCCGCGCGGGCGGCGCCATCGCCAAATGGACGGCTAAAAACAAAGTGACCGAAGCCGGAGTCGACACCGCGTCTTTCTCGTCCTTTGGGTTTGCTCCGGAACAAATCGCCTTTGCCCTCGCTGAAGGAATCCTGCTGGGCTCCTTCCGCTTTGATAAACACAAAAGCAAAAAGGACGAACCTACACCTGCGAACATCTATTTCCTCAATGAGGATTTCAAACAAATCGTTGAACAAGCCATCATCATCTGCGATGCGACAAACCTAACGCGCGCCTGGGCGCATGAACCTGCCAACGTCATCAACCCGGTGACACTTGCCGAGCGCGTACAAGAACTCGCCAAAGAAGTAGGACTCAAATGCACCGTCCTTGACGATAAGCAGCTCGCTGAAATGGGCGCAGGCGCCATCGTCGCAGTGGGACAAGGGAGTCAGACGCCATCAAGATTGATCGTATTGGAGTATCAGCCTCCAGCTGGGAAAGAGGCGCAGCCCGTCGCATTAGTCGGCAAAGCCATCACCTTCGATACCGGCGGCTATTCCATCAAGACCACGATGGGCATGGTTGGCATGAAATATGATAAATGCGGCGCAATGGCTGTGATCGGGACAATGGTTGCGGCGGCGAAGCTGAAACTTGGAACACCGATCGTAGGCGTGCTTGCCGCCTCTGAAAATATGATCTCGAATATTGCGTATCGCCCGAACGATATTTTGAAAACGCTCTCAGGCAAGACCGTTGAGATCATCAGCACCGATGCCGAGGGACGATTGGTTTTATGCGATGCGCTGGCGTATGCTCAACAAAACTTTAATCCGCGCGCGATGATCGATCTCGCCACATTGACCGGCGGCGTAGTGACCGCGCTCGGCTCCACCCGTGCAGGTTTATTCTCGAACCGCGACGAACTTGCAAAGGCGCTGTTTGCAGCAGGCGAAGCGACTCACGAACGTTTATGGCAACTGCCTTTGGATGATGAATATTTCGAGATCATCAAAAGCGACGATGCCGATATGAAAAATTCAGCGGGCGTCGCGAAAGCATCTCCGATTGTCGGCGCAACCTTCCTGAAACAATTCGTCAAAGATGAGACCGCCTGGGCGCATCTCGATATCGCCGGTGTATCCGACTGGGAAAAGGATATGCCCTACTGTCCTCCAGGCGCCAGCGGATTCGGCGTGCGTTTGTTGGTTGAGTATTTACGCGGTTTGGAATGATTCAATCCTAACCATGGAGACACGAAGGCACAGAGAAAAAACAAAACTCCGTGGCTCTGTGTCTCCGTGGTTCAAACTATTTGGCTCAATTCAACTACTTAACACCTTCATGACTCTCTGATTAGCAGACTCAAATAATCTGCCTCACCAAAAACTATATTCCTGTTAGAATAGAAAAAGAAGAAGCCCTTCACGGGCTTTTTCTTTGTACTTACCTCAAGGAACTTTACTTTCAATGCACTATAACTTCCGTCTCTTCTGGCGCACAACCTATCGTTCGTTCTTTGCTTCGAAAAATACTCCCGCAAGACTTGTTCGAAAAAGAATTATCTTCCTAGTGTTGTTCTATCTGGTGTGGCCCATCGGGTCGCTCATCCACTGGTTCTGTTTCTTTTTAGACGATATCTTCTTCCCCGCTTATAAAAATCAACCGATCGAAAAGCCGCTCTTCATTCTCGGCAACCTGCGTAGCGGCTCAACCTTTCTGCACCGTCTGCTTTCCCGCGATTCAGAGACCTTCACCAGCCTAACCACCTGGGATATTTATCTCACTCCCTCGGTTACTCAAAAGAAGATCACTCAATTCTTCGCCCGTATCGATAACAAACTCGGCGGACATTTACATCGTGCCCTGCACGCCTTCGACCGCGCTACACTGGGGAAGATCAAGATCCACCAGATCTCGTTCTTCCAGCCCGAAGAAGATGAAAACATTCACCTGCATATTTGGGACGGCTTCTTTGTCACCTTCCTCTTCCCCTTCATGGATGAGTTCCCCAACTATCAGCATTTCGACGAAGCGCTATCGCCCGAACATAAACGCCGCATCATGACCTTCTACCGGTCCATGATCCAGCGCCACATGTATGCCACCGGCAAGAAATATTACGTCGCCAAGAATCCCGCCTTCAGCGCCAAGATCGAAACCCTCGCCGAATTCTTCCCCGAAGCCCGCATCATCTATCTCGCGCGTAATCCATTGGATATGCTCCCCTCCACCGTTTCGTGGATCAACTATGCGCGCCGTCAATTCACTGACCCAAAAGAACAATATTTATATCTGGATGAAATCCTGGACATGACACAACACTGGTACCGTCATCCGCTTAAATATCTGGACGCGCATCCTTCGCCCCGCAACCTGATCCTGAACTACGACGACCTGATCCAACGCCCTGAAGCGGTCCTGCGCGCGTTCTATGAGCAATTCGGCTACCCCGATAAACCCGGCTTGGAGATCATCGTGGACGAAGCCGTGAAAGAGACCATGACCTTCAACAGTGACCATGTCTACTCGTATGAAGAGATGGGCTTCACCCGCGAGCAGATCGTTGACCTCTATCCTGAAATATTTGAGCGTTTCGGTTTCGATAAACGTGAACCAATTCAATCCGCTGTGAAGAACCAATCCGCAAATATCCCCGCCACAGATTAGTTCATTCAGCAGTTGAACTGCCAAATGAACTTGTAATTAAACATAATGCCCGAAGGAAATTCCTTCGGGCATGTTTTTTATTCTGACGATTTCTTCGTCCGCGCGGCTGGTTTCTTTTTGGGCGCGGTTGCCTTTTCTACTGCTTTACTCGTTTTCTTTTTTATAGTACTAGATTTTGTCGCAGCGCCGGGAACTTTTTTAGCGCGTGGGGTCTTCGGTTCTTCAACAATTTCCACCGCCTCTTCTACTGCGGGTATGATCACTGGCTTTGTGGAAATCTTGTATTCCTCTTCCCAATTTTCGGCAGCTTGAAGTCGGATGGCTTTGTAACGAGCCATCAACAAAACCGCACCACAGATCGCCATGAGCGCTGAAGCGATCATTGAGTAACTAACACCCAATCCTGCAATCTTCGGCTGATCCGGGCGGAAGATCTCGATCCACGCCCGGCCGATGCCCGCAGACAATAACCAACCAGCAAAGATCGTGCCCGGTTTTAGTTGTTTTTCATAACGTTTGGACAGCCACAGCAAAATCCCAGCTGTGAGAAAATTCCAAAGCATTTCATACGCAAAAGTTGGATGGAAGCGGGTTGTATCGGGTAAATTTGCAAATTGGGGCAAGCGATGTTCCGCGGAAATGAGAATCCCCCACGGCAGCGTCGTCGGCGGTCCGTACAGTTCCTGGTTGATGAAATTGGCGATACGCCCGATGGCTTGACCGACCAACATGGCTGGTCCAGCCGCATCGAGGAAGAGCCAGGTATCAAGTTTGTTTTTGTTGAGATAAAAAAGCAGTGTAGCGCCGCCCAATAATAAGCCGCCAAAGATATGCAAACCGCCATGCCAAACTTTGAGTATCTCAGACGGATCGTTGGCATAGCGGGTATCGCCGCCCAGGGTGGCATTCACGACAAACCATAATCTCGCGCCCAGAATGCCGATCGGCAAAACCCAGATCAGCGCATCCCAGATCGTATCGCTGTTTTCGCCGTTATTTTTAAGCACCCGCTCCACCATCAACGAGCCGACGATCACGCCGAGCATGACGATCACGCCATACCAGCGCAGGGAAAATCCACCAATTGTAAAGATCACAGGGTCAATCATGTACACCTCAACGAAATAATTTTCATGGGATTATAAACCCGTTGAAGAAAAATATATTAAACACGGATAAATGAGAGTGTCCAAAATGATGGGCTAAAATAGAGTGATGCCGAAATGTCCAAATTGC
>JBDTWO010000105.1:0-16070 GCA_040006635.1 Chloroflexota bacterium | reverse complement strand
GGGAGTCCGCTATACGTGGCGGCCGGGCTCAGGGTGTGGGAATCAGGCGTCGGCTTGGTGGGACGCGTGGGCAATGATTTTCCGCGCGCGTGGTTGAATGACTGCCTGTCCCGCGGACTCGATACGAGCGGCATCAAAGTCCTCGATGCGAATGTCGATGCGCGCGATTTTTTGGCGTACACTGAATCCTTTGAGTTGAGTCGTATCAATCCGGTATCGCAATTTGCGCGGCGCGAAATGACCTTTCCCAAATCCCTGCTCGGCTATCAAGCGGACAAGCCTTTGGATGAAGCGCTTAGAATTTCGGTCACGGATATTCCCGCTGATTATCTGAATGCGCGCGCCGCATATTTATGCCCGATGGATTTGATGACTCAGGCGCAGATGATCGCCGCCCTCAAACGCGGGACAACACACACGTTCATTCTCGACCCGGGACCTGCCTCGATGAAACCAACCGCTCGGCGCGAATTGCCTTTGATCCACGGCGTGACGGCTTTCATCACTTCACAGGAGGAGCTGCGCAACTTGTTCCAGGCTGAGACGCATGACCTGTGGGAGATGGCGGAGGGGATCGCGTTGTACGGTTGTGATTATGTGGTGATCAAATGCGGCGTGCGCGGACAGTTGTTATATGTTGCAAGCAATAAACGTAAATATGAAATTCCAGCATATCCCGCTCGTTTGGCTGACCCAACGGGAGTCGGTGATGCGTTTGGGGGCGGGTTCATGGCGGGCTTTTGTAAGAACTATGATCCATTGGAAGGTGTGTTGTGTGGCAATGTGTCTGCTTCGTTGAAGTTGGAAGGGAGCGGCGCGTTCTATCCGTTGGATGTGATGCCGGGGTTGGCGGAGGCACGTTTGAATGTATTGCGGGATATGGTGAGAGAGGTGTGATACAGAAAGCAGTAGGCAGAAAGCGGGGTAGAGAAGTATTCGCGCTGAGTGGAGCGAGCCGGTAGATGAGCGCAGACGAAGCGGGAGGGGTAAAATATACATATGACCAACATCACCCAACGTATCATTGACCTGACCATTCAAATTCAACAGATCCCCGCGCCGACGTTTAATGAGTTTAAGCGGGCAGAGTTTATCCGTGACTTATTCAAGAGCGAAGGATTAAGTGAAGTTTCTATTGATGAGGTAGGGAATGTGTATGGGTTGTTGAAAGTTGAAGGTCGAACGTCGAATGTCAAGCCGTTGATTGTTTCTGCGCACACGGATACGGTCTTCCCGTTGGAGATGGATCTGAAGGTGAGGCGCGAAGCGGACAAGGTGTATGGGATCGGTATCGGTGATAACTCGCTCGGTGTTGCCGGGCTGGTTGGTTTGATCTGGATGTTGCGCGAGCGACGTGCGCCCTCACCCCAGCCCTCTCCCGAAGGGAGAGGGAGTCTAGCGGGTGATATTTGGTTTGTGGCGAATGTCTGTGAGGAGGGATTGGGCGATCTGCGTGGCATGAAGGCGGTGGTGGATCGTTTCGGGGGCGACGTACTTGCGTATCTAGTATTAGAAGGCATGGCGCTGGGACATGTCTATCACCGCGCGGTGGGGGTGAAGCGTTATCGGGTGAAGGCGACGACCCGCGGCGGACACTCATGGTCTGATTATGGTCAACCATCGGCGATCCATGAATTATCGAAACTGATCGTGCAATTGACATCACTTGAGTTACCCAAAGAACCGCGCACCACAATGAACGTGGGCAAAATTTCTGGCGGCACGTCGATCAATGTTATTGCGCCGGAAGCGTGGCTGGAATTGGATCTGCGCTCGGAGGGACAGGAGTCTCTGGCGAAACTGGTCTCAGATGCAGAGAAGATCATTCGCGCGGCGAACAAGCCCGGGCTGAATATTGAAGCGGAAGTCATCGGGCAGCGTCCGGCAGGGGAGCTGAGTCCAGATCATCCGTTGATCAGGCTGGCAACGGATTGTCTTCGTGAACAGGGTTTGGATGCGGCGCTGACAACCGGTTCAACAGATGCGAATATCCCATTGAGTAAAAATTATCCCGCGCTGGTCTTGGGAGTTTCGACTGGCGGCGGCGCGCACACGAAAGATGAATATATCAACACTGCGCCGATCGAAAAAGGGATGGAGCAGTTGGTAGCTTTTGTTCGCAGGGTGTGGAATTAAAAAAATACGCAATCCGTATTACGTAATACGGATTGCGTAAATCAATTTTTTTCAGTTGCTTTACTTCAATCCCAATACCTCATACACCTCCAGCGGTGCGGTTTTGCCTTTGGCGGAAACAGGGGCAATGGGTCTGACTTCAATATCATCCATCACGCGGGCATAGGCGGCGCGGCTGATGATGATCTGATTCTTGGCGGAGTTTTCCTGCAAACGTTTGGCGGTGTTGACGCTGTCGCTGATGGCGGTGTATTCAATGCGGCGGTCGGTGCCGATCAAGCCTAGGACCGCGTCGCCATAATGGATACCTGCACCGAAAGCGAGATGGGCTTCCTTGGGTAGAACTTTATATAAACCTTCGAAGGCATCCCGGATCGCGAGCGCAGCTTTGACCGCGCGCAGCGTGTGATCGGCTTGCGGCACGGGGGCGTTGAACCACGACATGATCGCATCGCCCATGAACTTATCAATTGTGCCTTCCTGCGAAAGCACCGACTCAGCCATCGCGCCGAGATAACGGTTCAAAATGGAAACGAGTTTTTCTGGTTCCTGCGTTTCGCTGAAGGATGTAAAGCCGCGCACGTCGGCGAATAACACGGTGATGTCCTGGCGTTTGCCGCCGAGTTGTAAACTGTTCGGGTCAAGTTGTTCGATCACAGCGGGGGAGACCATGCGCTCGAAGAGTCGGCGCTGGGCTTCAAGTTTTTTGCGTTCGGTCAGGTCGTCCAGCACGATGGCGATGCCTTGTGTTTTTTGCCCGGCATCTTTTAGTGGAGAGAGATTCAAACGCCAATCTACATTGCCGCGCACCGGCAGGTTTTGGCTGAGTTCGAGCCCGAGAATGGGCTGGTCGTTCTCGCGTACCAACGTCATATGCGGTTGGATCTCGCTGGCGAACGTGGGGATGACATCATTTAATTTTCTGCCGACGATCTCAGCTGTGGTCTGTCCTAAAATGGACGCCGCCGCTTGATTACACAGGGTGATCTGATCCTGCACGTCAGCTGTGATCACGCCTGACACAATGGATGCAAAGACATCATCCATGAGGTTCTTGAGTTCGGTCACTTCTTCGAGGGTGCGTTTGAGGGATGAGAACAAACGCGCGTTCTCGATCGAGACTGCGGCTTGATTCGCAAAAGCGATCAGCAGATCGCGTTCTGATTCAGAGAAGATGCCGGCGCGAATGCGGTTGTCGGTGTAGATGACGCCGATCAATTCGGTTTTGACCATCAAGGGTACGCAGAGGATCGAGCGCAGGTTGAAGGCGATGATACTTTCCTGCCCGCCGAAGCGCGGATCTTCGCGCGCGTTCGTGGTGAGGATGCCCTCGCCGCCGTCAATCACCTTCTGCACGATCGAACGACTGATGGATGATTCGTTTTGGTTGATGGATTCCTGTTCCCAGTTGCGGGCAATGCGAATCGTCATCTCGCCGCGTTCATCGCGGAGCATGAGGAAACCGCGTTCAGCTTCGGTGAGGCGTACGATGGTGTCCATCACGATCTGCAGCACTTGGTCTACTTCGAGGGTGGAGTTGATGACCTGTCCGATTCCGGCGAGCGCTTGCAGATGGCTAAATTGTTGTTCGAAGGGGATAAGGACTTCGCTTACGCGGGTCAGCGAATCTTCCAGGGTCTTGAGTCCCTCCAATGTTTCGGGGGATCGTTTTTCGTCCAGCGATTTGCGGAGCTTGGTGGTTTGTTGGGTGATCGCAACAACCTGGTCGTTAATGGAGATGCGCTTGGTCTTTGCTGTAGCCATAAAAAATTCCTTTGTAAGCGCTCGCCACTTTACCAATTAAGTTTTGGTGGCTGTCGCTTCGTAATGACCTGTCCAGAAATACCGGATAAGGGCGATGATGACTTGCGTTCTGACCTGCAATGCGGCACGGCCGGCTTGCTTCTCGTCCGCTATTCTGGAAGTATAAAGGGATGTTTGATGTTCGTCCAGAAGTACTTTTATCTCTATTTCGAGTTGAGGGAGGATCTTTGCAAGGGAATTGGCACGTTCCGCCGGTGTGGCATGGATCGGAGCAGGTTGTTGCACCTGGCGCAGACCAAAGTTGATGCTTTCAAATGAACGTTCGATGGGGGAGAGGCTGCTCCAGCGTTCCCAATGAATGATCCAGTTTGGCACTTCGAGTCCGGTGCGTTCCAGCGTGGTGCGTACGAATGCAGGGACGCGGGCTGGCAGGGCATAACGGCGGCTGAGATAAATTGTCAGCGCGGTGAAGGCTATGAATAACGGCAGCAGGTAGATGGGCGAAAAGAGCGTTGAGTCCGTTGTGGCGGGATTGTTGTTGAGATTTGTTTGGTCGGCGGGCAAGTCGGTTGAGTCTGGTTCCGGCTTTGGCAAATTGCCAGGATTCAAACCGTTGGTCGAATCTGAATTTTCACGCGGGGCAACGGGACGGTCAAGCGGAGCCTGGTTGCCAGTGGGTTCGAATTCCACCCAGCCAATATTTGGGAAATATACTTCGGGCCAGGCGTGGGCATTGTTCTTGCGCACGGTGTATGAATTGATGATGACATCTTCGATATCTGCGTTCAGCCCGCCCTGACTGGAGCCGGTGCCTTGCGCAAACCCGACCGCCATGCGAGCCGGGATGCCAATGGAGCGCAGCATCACGATCTCAGAGGTGGCGTAGTAAACGCAATAACCTTTTTTGTATTCGAAGATGATCCATTCCAGCGGGTCGGCGTTCTTCGGGACATCAGGAATGGTTGGCGTGTATTCGATGTTCTCGCGCAAGTAGCGCGTGATGGCAAGGGTTTTATCGTAGGGTGTTTCGGCTGTGGCAGTCAGCTCTTCAGCGAGGGCTTTGATGCGCGGGGAAAATTTATCAGGCAGTTGCAAATATTTATCGGTGACCCATTGCGGGTATTGGTTGCTGGCGGCGCGGAGTTGTTCGATGTTGGGATTTTTTACGACAGCATCTACTTGATAGGTTTCACCAGGCAGCAGCGATGGCGTTGCATTCCAGGAGGTAATGTTCAGCGCGTCTTCAGCCGGTGAAGCGAGATAAGAACCTGGGCGACTGAACCAGACAGGTTGGGCTGGTGCATAGAGCAGCGAGAATTTTGCACCGCTGGTTGCGAAAACGAAGCGGACGGGCACCTCGTTTTTTGCATCATCGATAACCAGACTTGGATTTGCAGGCGAAAATTCCTCGCGTGTGGTGCCGGTGGTATACCACTGACCGCCTGAGAAGTAATCGTAAGTGCGTCCCCGCCAGTAATAGCGCGGTGGTTTTAGATCAAAGGGCAACTCAGGCGCTTGGACAGTGAACATGACGGCATCGGAAAGTGGAAAGCCATTCCCAAGTTTGAGTTCGGTGCCATAGAATTCACCGGGTCGGCCGCCGCTGGGCGATTCGAGGGCGCTGACCGCGTTCTGCATGCGGTCGGTAAAATCGGTCCATGGTTTTGTGACGCGGTCCCACGCTTCTCGAACTGACGCGTTGGTGGTGATGGAAAGGGGAACTGTCCACGCTGTGATGATGATCAGCCCGGCGGCGATCGCCATGCTACTGGTGAGGTCAATGCTGTTTTCGGGGGAAAGGAAGACACGTCTTTCGCGCCAGTGTTTTTGATCCTGTAGAAAATTCAAGCGTCCCAGCAGGAAGAGCGCGATGAAGATGAAAAATCCCAGAATCCAAATCCGTGAAGCCACGCCGTTGTCATAGTGTTGGATGACCAACAGCCCGATGGCAGAGGGCAGCACCATGGCAAGAAAATTCTGGTGGCGTGTCAGGCTGAAGCCCGCCGAGGCGCTGATCACCCAAAACGTGATGGACATGACCGCTACAAAGAACAACGGGTCTTCCACGGGGCGGCGCGAGAAAAATTCAGAAATGGAGTAGAGCAACCGTCCAGCCACGCTGAGCAGGCGCTCGTCTAACTCGACCTGATCGTCGATCACCCGTGTCCAGATGAGTGGGAGCATGATGAACATGTAGCCAAACGAGATCCAGCGCGCGGACCTGCGTTGGAATTGGCTATAGCCTAACGCCAGCCCGATGACACTCCCCATGGTCGTGAATGTTTGAATGAAGTTCAGGTAGGGCGTCCATGTGGTGGTGACCAGCCGCGAAGAGAGCACCTGCAAGAGGATGAACAGCAGTGCCACTGCGGACCAATCCCACCAATAAGGCTGGACAGACGACTTTTTCATAGCCTGAGTGTACAATAGAAATCAGCGTATCGTCAAATACTGTAGAGGGGTTTTAATTGTGAATTGTCACAACTCGTGTTTGGTACTTTTCATGAATTGATAGGAGGATAACATGGATTTTCTGGTTCCCTTTGGTGTAAATTGGATCATCGCAATTCAAGCAATGGGCGCTTGGCTAGAAGCGCCGATGAAGTTCTTTTCGTTTCTCGGCTCCCAGGATTTTTTCTTCCTGGTGCTCCCGCTGGTGTATTGGAGCATCAATGCCAGCGCTGGTCTGCGGGTTGGGTTCATTCTGATCACCAGCGCCTCGTTGAACGGGATCCTCAAGCTAATGTTTGCCGGTCCGCGTCCATATTGGGTCAGTGATAAAGTGATTCCCTATGTAGCCGAATCTTCGTTCGGTGTTCCATCCGGTCATGCGCAGAATGCGGTCAGTGTGTGGGGCGTCATGGCTTCAGCCGTTCGTAAACCCTGGGCATGGGGCGTGGCGGTTGCGCTTATGTTCTTCATCGGCTTTTCACGCTGGTATCTGGGCGCACACTTCCCGCATGATGTTTTTCTGGGCTGGTTGCTCGGCGCGCTGGTGTTATGGGCATTCATCAGTTTCGTGGACAAAGTCACCGCGTGGGTACGAAGCCAGACATTTGGCATGCAGGTATCCACCATCTTTATCGCTTCACTGCTTTTGATCGGATTGGGCATGCTGAGTGCAATGCCTTTGACTGGCTATACTCTTCCTGAAGAATGGAAGACGAATGCGCTTCGCACGGGAGAATTGCCTGATCCTGTTTCAACAGAAGGATTCGTCACCTCAGCCGGGACGTTCTTCGGGTTGGCTTTGGGAGCAGTGTGGCTGGCGGCTCGGGGCGGGTACCAGGCTTCAGGTCCAATTGCGAAGCGGACGTTAAGGTATGTCGTCGGTTTGATCGGCATTGTCATTTTTTTATACGGGCTTGATCTTGTCTTTCCAGATGGCAAAACGCTGATCCCATATATCTTTCGGTATATCCGATATGCACTTGTGGGTTTTTGGGTTTCTGCCGGCGCGCCGTGGTTGTTTTTCCGTATCAAATTAGCAGATGAACCCAATTTGAAACGACAGGTTCAAACAGCCGACGTACAATAAAGCCTTTGCTGCAATTGGCAGGCGAGGCTGAAAGCGTCGAATCTCCCCCAAGTAGCCTAGATACAAACTCCCCTGCCGAAGGATGTGGCCGGGGAGTTTGTATTATAGAATTAAGTGCTAATGTGTTATTTGTGCGTTCCAAGTGCCCGACCGAATCAAATAAGAAGAATGGAAAAGTCGCGGCAATTGACGTTGGTTCGAATGCAATCCACATGCTGATGGGGAGGTAGATGATTCGTGGAAAGTAAAAGTAATTGAAAATACCCGTTCAAATTTTATTGAAAGTTTAATTATAAATGTTAGTAGACACTTCCATCCCCATCCAATTTATCAACCGCGAGATCAGTCTGCTTGAGTTTCAACGGCGTGTCCTTGAAGAGGCGCAGGATGATAGCAATCCATTATTGGAGCGCGTAAAGTTTCTTTCCATATTTGGTTCAAACATGGATGAGTTCTTTATGGTGCGCGTGTCAGGCATCCGCAAGCAGGTCGAAGCACACATCGTGGAAAATTTTCCAGATGGCCGCACCCCGCCCGAGGTCCTGGCAGCGACGCGTAAACTGTCGCTTGAATTGTATGAAAAGGCGCTATGTCATTTCAATAAAAAAATCCAACCCTGCCTTGATAAATCCGGCATTCATCTTGTGGAATATTCCAAACTCAGTGAAACGCACAAGAAAAAGGCTGGCGAATATTTCAAGGCAGTGATCTACCCGGTGTTGACGCCGCTGGCGTTTGATCCGGGTCATCCGTTCCCGCATATTTCAAACCTCAGTTTAAATTTGGCAGTCGTTATCAAAGATAAAAAAGGCAAATTTAAGTTCGCCCGCTTGAAAGTTCCTGATGCGCTGCCGCGGCTTTTACCGATCAAAAGATCATCGGGTGGCACGCGCAAAGACGGGACTATCCCGCATCATCATTATTTTGTCTGGCTCGAACAGGTGATCACTGCCAACATTGCCGTGCTCTTCCCTGGTATGGAAGTTGTGGATGTGCATCCGTTTCGCATCGTCCGTGATGCCGATATGGAAATCCAACAGATCGAGGCTGATGATCTGCTTCAAACCATGCACAAGGGTATCCACAATCGGGAATTTGGGGCTGTGATCCAAGTTGCCATTTGCAAAACAATGCCGCAAGATGTTCGCAACCTTTTATGCGAAAACCTGGAAATCAGACCGAATGATGTTTACGTTCTGCCGGCTCCGCTGGGGTTGAGTGATCTATGGCAGTTATATACCAGCGTGGAACGGCAGGACCTTAAGTTTTCTCCATATAAACCCTTTGTGCCGAAAGGCTTTCAATCCACAGAGAGAAACAAAGATATTTTTGAAGCCATCCGCCACGGGAACATTATGCTTCATCAACCGTATGACTCATTTAACCCGGTCGTGGATTTTATTTTTGCTGCGGCACGCGACCCGCATGTGCTGGCCATCAAGCAGACTGTCTACCGGATTGGACAAAATGCCGCGGTCATCGATGCTCTGCTTGAAGCATCTGAGCAAGGCAAAGAGGTGGCTGTATTAATAGAACTCAAAGCGCGCTTTGATGAAGAGAGCAACATTGGCTGGGCACAGATGTTGGAGCGGGCTGGGATCCATGTTGTGTATGGCGTGGCTGGGCTAAAGACGCATTGTAAAATTATTTTGGTTGTGCGACAGGAAGGCGAAGCCATTCGGCGTTACGTTCATCTCTCGACGGGAAATTACAACGCGTTGACATCGCTCATTTATGAAGACATCGGCATCTTCACTTGCGACGAGACCATTGGTCAGGATGCGACCGATCTCTTCAATTATTTGACCGGTTATTCCACAAAACAAGATTATCAAAAACTGTTCGTCGCGCCGTTCAATCTGCGGCAAAAATTGGAGGCATTGATCCAGCGTGAGATCGCACACGCCAGAAATGGACAGCCTGCTCATTTGATCTTCAAGGTGAATTCTCTGGTTGACCCTGACTTGGTCAACTTGTTGTATGAAGCTTCACAGGCCGGCGTAAAAGTGGATCTGTTGGTGCGCGGCATGTGTTGCTTACGGCCGGGTGTCAAAGGTTTGAGCGAACAGATCCGCGTGATCAGTGTTGTCGGTCGTTACCTCGAGCACAGCCGGGTTTATTATTTTCTCAATAATGGCGATGAGGAAATCTATCTCAGCAGCGCCGACTTAATGTCGCGCAATTTAGACCGTCGCGTTGAAATCATCTTCCCCGTTGAGAATCCTGCACACATAGCTTACCTTCGTCACGATGTGCTTGAAAATTATCTCAGGGATAATTTACGTGCGTATCGTATGCAACCTGATGGAAGCTATCTGCGCTTGAAACCTTTGAATGGAGAAACTTTCGATGTGCAAGACTGGCTTATGAAAATTGCACACAGCAAGCCTGGCTGAAAGCACCCACTGGTCTGTAAAAGGGTGGCTCAACAAAAAGGGAATGTGTCGGGCATTTCACTGGGCTGTCCTCTCAATTCTCCCCATCCCCCAAACGGCGGAGACTAACACTCCCCAGTTGCAGGATGTCTTCACAGTACGTTCGTTGTAAGATGAATCAAGTTTCGTATGGGTGGTTGTGCATCGTTAATCATGCCTCATTGCATAATGAATATTACTTTAGATGCAAGTCAAAAGTAATGCCTTCGCTAGATTGATTTCTTTCTTGTCTTTAGAGAATGAGCAAGTAAAAAGGAGAATGTTTTATGAGTGCTATAAATAGTGCGACAGGTATAAAAGCAGAAGCTAAAAGGGCAGGTCAAAAAGCGACGTTTAGTCCCTTGATGGAGACAATTGTCCGCCTCGGTTATGGTGTGCGTGGTTTGATTTATGTCACCATGGGATTGTTGGCGGTTCAAGTTGCACTTGGAAAAGGCGGTGCGTTGGCAAGTCCGCAGGGCGCTATTTCTGCAATAGGCAAACAACCAGCGGGGATGGTCTTATTGTGGGTAGTCCTGGCTGGGATCATCTCTTATACATTGTGGGGTGTGGTCCGCGCCGTATTCGATCCGCTCGGCAAAGGTCATGACGCGAAAGGTCTGCTTGCACGCTTCGGCTTTCTGGCCAGCGCCTTTGGGTACGCGATTATGGTCTGGCCTACCTATGGTTATATTACAGGCAAATCACAAACTGCGAACGGATCTCAAACCCAAAAATTCTTTGCCGCGATCATGGCATGCCGTTAGGGCGCTGGGCGATAGGTATTCTAGGGCTGGCTGTTCTGGCTGGCGGCTTATACCAGATCTATTTGGGATTTAAAGCCGGTTTTGATAAACAATTCCAAACCTATACTTTGACTGCAGATGAAGTAAAAATAGTTACAGATGTAGGGCGGTTTGGCACTGCGGCGCGTGGAGTCGTCTTTGCCATAGTAGGCGCTCTAATCAGTTTCGCAGCATATCAAGCTAATTCTAGTCAGCCAGTGGGCATGGATACGGCACTAACAACCTTAATGCATCAACCTTACGGTATCTGGCTTCTCGGCATCATCGCATTGGGCTTGATTGCCTTTGGGTCTTACTCCATATTGTGTGCGCTCTGGTTTCGTCTCAGAAGATAAAGGGTAGGGATATTTTCATGACTACTCATGCAAAGGTAACAACCCGTTTTCAGGATGATCAATCGCGTAAAAGTGTTTTGCCCGATTTACGTTCATCAAATCTTTTGGCAAAGTGGCCCGTTATTGGATTGATCATGTTCATTTTTGGCGGCTTGATGTTTGGCGGGCTGACATATAACTTATTGTCGAATGGACCGTTGCTTGCGTGGGATAAGACACTTGCGAATATATTGCCAGCTATCGGTTTAAAGAGCCCGACCTTTGTCAAAGACCTTATGATCGCTGGTTTTTACATCGGCAAAGAAGTTGTCACAGGTCTTTCGATACTTTTTAGTCTTTACTATCTCTATAAGCGCTACTGGCAGGAATTAGCGATGATGACGATTGGCTTTGTAGGATCAGCTTTGCTTTTTAATATCCTTTCCAGGCTCATCGGTCGAGTCCGACCTCCTACCCAAATCTGGATTATCGTGCACCTCCCTGGTTTTCCAAGTGGACATGCTGTTGCGGTTGTCACCTTCTATGGATTGATGGCTTACTTATTGGTTCCCAAAATGCGCTCAGTTTTTGGAAAAATAATTGTGATTGCAACAGCCTTGTTAATTATTGGGTTTGTTGGCTTTAGCCGCATATTTATGGGTGGCCATTATCTGACCGACATCCTTGCTGGATATGCAGTCGGGATTGCCTGGTTCGGTATGGCGTATACGTTGATTGAAATTTATTTCCAAAAAAGAAGGAGTCAAAATGTCAAAAAAGAGTAAAGCCGTTAAAGTTAAATTGATCGCCAACCCGGGCGCTGGGAAAGCGGGTGAAGCTGCTAAAAACCTAAAGCTGGTAGTTGGATATCTGGAAAAGTTAGGTTTTAAAGTAGCTGTAGCTTTGGCAAAGCCAAAGGAAAAGGCAACACCGATCGCCAAACAAGCTGTCAAAGATGGATATAAGACCGTGATCGCTATGGGCGGTGACGGCACGCTCGAAGCGGTCATGCGTGGCATGATTGGCAGCAAAGCTCGTTTGGGTATTATCCCAGCCGGGACAGAAAATAATATTTCGAAAAGTCTGGGTATCCCAGAGAGTCTGGAAGATGCCTGCACGCTGATTGCGTCCGATAAGGTGCGTAAGTTGGATGTTGGTCAGGTGAAAACCTCAAAGGGCAAAAAATTTCATTTCTTTGAAATGGCCACCGTTGGGCTCTCAGCGGCTTTATATCCTGATGCAAATAAGGCAGTTAGTGGAAAATTATCTGGGCTGAAAGATGCTGCGCTAACCCTTATCCATCAAGAAACCAGACCAAAAGTTTTTCTGACCTTGGATGATGAGAGCAAAATCGAGGTTGAAACGATGTTGGTAATGGTCTCTAATACACCTATTTTTGGAAAGAAATTCCTGGTAGCTCCAAATGCATCCTTGCAAGATGGTCTTCTGGATATTTCGGTGTATCAAGACTTTGGTAAAGCTGAACTGCTTGGGTATTATGCCAAGGTAATGGATGGCGGCTATTCAGGGAATGGAAAGGTTCAGCGTTATCAGGCGTACAAGTTGAAGATCAAGTCGTCTCCCAAGTTGAACTAGGCAAAGGTACAGTTACGATCAAAATGCACCAAGGCGCCTTACGCATAATTACTGCAGATAAAAATCCCGGCTTGGTAATACTACAAAAAGATGGGACGAAAATGACACCGCTGCCGGTCCCTACTACGATAGAGCCGAATCATCATGAGAGAATTAAGTCGTTGCTCAAATAGGCAGCATAACGGAAAAGAGTAATAAGCATGTCAGAACAAAAAGACGAAAAGCCTGCTGAAAAGATTAAAGAGAAAGTCCAAGTTGCTGCACAGGCCGAGAGCGCACCCGCGCCTGTGCGCCATTATCGGGCTGTGCTATTCCAGGGGACGCTGGCACTGATTGCGGTTGCCTTTGGAGTCTTAACCTTTCTAGTCAAAACCATGCCAGCCTTTGCGATTGACCTTCAAATCACGAAAGCCATCCAGTTGATTAATTTTCCGGGCTTTGCGGCCTTGATGACCATGGTAAGTTGGGCAGGGTTTGGTCCGCAGGTTGTCATTCTCACAGCGCTGATCATTTTGCTGATCTATGCTCTGGGCTTGCAATGGGAAGCCATTATGGCGCTCATTGCAGCAATCTTTTCCACTGGCGTAAATCTGTTAGTCAAAGATCTGGTTCAGCGTTCACGCCCCACTGCTAATCTAGTAAACGTCATTGATACCCTCAAGAGCTATAGTTTTCCAAGTGGGCATGTTATGTACTATCTCGGTTTTCTGGGCTTTCTTGGATTCCTGGTCTATAGCTTGCTGAAACCCTCCACGAAGCGGAGTCTTCTGCTACTGCTGATTGGTTTGCCAGTGCTCTTGATCGGCATCTCGCGTATTTATTTAGGTGAACACTGGGCTAGTGATGTGCTCGGATCATATTTGCTTGGTACTCTGACTCTCGTGGCAACGATCCAACTTTATCGTTGGGGCAAGACGCGCTTCTTTGTCCATCAGCCGGTAGCAGCAGCTGGAACTCAACCGGCGTAAAAGGCTTGTCATTTCTTATTATTAATAGAAAGATGGGCAGGCCAAAGGAACAATAGATATGTCAAAGAAAAAAAAACTCACTCGCGTTAAATTAATTGCCAACCCGGGGGCAGGGGATGTAGTAGAAGCCGCCTCCCGGCTCGAGCAGGTGACGCGCTATCTTTCAGAATATGGGCTGGATGTTGATGTCGCGCTGGCTCATCCTAAGGATGAGGCGATCCCAATCGCAAGAAGGGCTGTTAAGGATGGCTATGATATCGTGATCGCCATGGGCGGAGACGGCACGCTCGGCGCAGTGATTCGTGGAATAGCCGGCTCCAAGGTTCGTTTAGGTATTATCGCGGCTGGGACTGAAAATGATATCGCCAAGAGTCTGGGGATTCCTGAAGATTTGAAAGAAGCCTGCGCTTTGATCGCGTCGGGACACACACGTAAGTTGGATTTAGGTCAGGTAAGTACCAAGAAAAAGAAAAAGTTCTATTTCTTTATGTTGACTGCCATAGGTCTAACAGCCACCATTTTCCCATTGATCAAAGAAATTCCAGAGGGTAAATATTCGGGCGTCATGGATGCGCTCACGACCTTTCTGAAATTCAAATCAAAACCCAAAGTGTATTTGACTCTAGATGATGAAAGCCAGATAGAAGTTGAAACGATGTTGGTGACGATCGCCAATACGCCTCTGATTGGTGCAAAAAATCTGGTAGCCCCGGATGCTTCCATGGAAGATGGCCTGTTGGATATTGCTGTTTACCCGGATTTCAGTAAGGCTGAATTGCTCGCCTATTTCTCCAAAACAGCCCATGAACGTTCAACGCCTGATGGCAGCATCCAACGTTACCAGGCGCGAAAAATAAAAATAAAAACGGATCCAAAACTTGACGTGGCTGCGGAAGGTATCATCCTCGGAAAGGGCACGGCTCGCATCAAGATCTTGCCTGGTGCTCTGCGTGTACTTGCCCCTGAACCAGGGCAGGGTACAGAAAAACCGCTGGAAGAAACTATCAAGAAATTACCTGAACTTGTTTCATCGTAATACTATGGCGACTGAACTTATTCTCATTCGGCATGGCAATGCAGTGCGTGTAAACGGAGACTACTTTCATGCACCTTTGACAGAACTCGGGCGGGAGCAAGCTGCGCAGACTGGTGAATACTTTAATGCTCCACAAAATCATCTCGATGGTTTCTACTCCAGCCCATTACGGCGTACCCAAGAAACAGCAAATATTATCGGTGAAAAGATCGGACAAAAGGCAGAGTTGCGGATAGAAATACAGGAATTGCGCATGTTTGAGCTGCCTGCGTTAATGATTTTTGAGATACTTTCAATCGCTGACCCCGTTGAAGATTATCTGGATGCACGTGCAGGCGGTCCCATTCGCTGGCCCATTGAGGGGCGTGTTTCAAAAGTGCTGTTGGAGATCCTTGCCAAGCATCCAAATCAACGCGTTGCTGTGGTTGCTCACTCCGGTGTGATTTCAGCCGCACTGTCCTGGTATCTGCCCGAAAAACGCTGGCGTTGGTGGCGCACGACCGTTAGTAATTGTTCTATAACAAGTTTTAAAGTGGAAGGTAAGCAGGTTGAACTTTTGGCGGTAAATGATAGCAAGCATTTGAGTCCCTCGATCATTACCACACAACCTCCAACGGCAACTGTCGAGATCGCCAAAGATGCGCACCCAGCCGAAAAAGCATTGGTGTTTGAAAAACCAATCGATAAATCAAATGAAAAGTAAAGCTGTTTCAATTCTAATGAACATATTCAAGCCCAAGTCAGGTTACATCGACAAGGCGCCAGCCCAAAAAGAGAACTTGCCAACAGGTCCCTTTAAATTAGAAGGCGAAAACTATCGTTGCTGTTTGCTGATTTTTGTGCCGCGCAATGCGGTTAGCGCCTTGATCAACGATACAACTGGTGGATACGGCTACTCCCACTTGGCTGTAGACTGTGGTGAATTGGATGTTCCTACAGGAAAACGCGTCATGATCGAATCGACTTTCGGACATGGCGTACATACGAGCTTTCAGGATGAATACGGGGAGCGGAAGTTTGTGCGCATCCCCCTGGAAAAGACTGGGATTATCCCAAGTGGATTCTCTGACTGTATCCATTCCAAGTTGGGTGAAAAATTTGATTACAAAGAAGCACTGACGATTGGTCTGATCCATAATCCAGTAAAACAGATTTGCAGCGACCTCGCTACAGTTTGTCTACCGGAAACGATGCGCACCAGCATTGCTCACTGCCACGAGGTTGGTTTTCTTCATACTCTTTCCACGATGCGTCTGCCTGGCAACTCCAATGAGGCTTTCCACCTGTTCATCACTCCAAATGGTTTTGCCGAATACTTTGGTGTTCCAAAGGGTAAAGATCTAGATGGACCAGATCAATTATCTGAGCCTATCCTTTCTTCAGCGTAGCCTATTTGAATGACTCTGAGTGTGTTGATTTTCTCTCAGTTGCCCTGAGATACATACTAGACTTTATCCGAAATAATAATTGGTCATAGTTTCAGAGGCTTCTTGCGATG
>JBDTWO010000104.1:0-16182 GCA_040006635.1 Chloroflexota bacterium | reverse complement strand
AGGTACGATGTTTGAGGGAACGGAGTGTGGACATGGGACTCTGGAAATGTAGAATGAAGAATAGAGAATGGAGAATAGAGAATAGGCGCAATTTTACTTGAGAAAATGCCTTCTTCCCGCAAGCTCTGTCAACACCGCCAGCTTTCTTTTTGCAATACCATGGATACTTTCTGTGTTGATAGATGAAGTAAAATACTTTTGTAATTGAGCAGGATGATTTCTCACTTTTTTGATGAAACCAACGGTGGCATATAACAATGGAAGATCATGTCGTTTATCTCGCGTTAGGCTCTAACTTGGGGAACCGTGCCTCGAATTTAAAAGAAGCAATCGTATCTTTGCCGCCGCAGATGGAAGTGAAGGCGAGATCGAAGGTGTATGAGACGCCGCCCTGGGGCTATGCTGAACAGGAAAAATTTCTCAACCAGGTGCTGAAGGTCAAAACCTACCTTGAGCCTGAGCAGTTGCTCAAGCATCTCAAACGTCTTGAAGTCGCGTTGGGGCGGATAACGTCTTTTCAAAATGGTCCGCGTTTGATCGACATTGATATTTTATTTTATGATGATCTGGTGTTTGAGTCGCCAGTGCTGGTGCTCCCGCATCCGCGGGTACATGAGCGCGGCTTTGTGCTACTGCCGATGATGGATATTGCGCCCGATTTTGTGCACCCGGTCAAACAGAAAAGTGTGCGCGATCTGATCGCAGGCTGTGACTTGCGGGGCATTGTACAGGTGGTTAAATAATCTGCGCCTATCATCGGTTGTATAATACAGACAACCCATATTGGGGAGAGATTATCAAAGGAGATCTATGGAAACCCAGACCGCTCCCACGTTGCACCCATTAAATCTTGGCGAGTTGCTTGACCAGGCGATACGTTTGTATCGCCGGAATTTCATCACCTTCATTGGCATTATTGCCGTGGTCTATGTGCCGTTGATGATTTTACAGACGGCATCCACCACCCTGATGAGCAGTTCACTAGCTGAACTCACCCGCTCTTCATCGCCGGAAGCGATTTTTACAAACTATGCCTACTGGGGCGGTATGCTCTCGACTGTTGTGATCGCCTTCTTGCAAATCATATTTGTGCAGGGAATCGCCACCGGTGCCTTGACCCGCGCCGTGGCGGATAATTATCTGGGCAAAACGACCAGCATCATGGATGCCTACCGTGGCATTGGGAAAGCCTGGCTGCCGCTGTTGGGTGCGCTCCTCTTTGTGGGTTTGGTTGCAATCGGTCTCCTGCTTTGGTGGATCATTGTTCCCTGCGTTGGCTGGTTCACCGGGTTGGGAATGCTCGCGTTCCTTACAGCGGCGGTCAGCCCGATGGTGGCGCCGGTTGTGGTGCTGGAAGGTCAGGGCGTGGTCGCTTCTGTGCGGCGCGCGTGGAGTTTGGTGCGCCGGCGCTTCTGGCCCGTGTTGGGAACCGTCTTTGTTTTATTTTTGTTCAGCCTGATCGTTGTGAACGGTCCCGCGGCGATCATCAATGTGCTCTTAACCGGGTTATTTTCTTCCATCGGTAACTCGACTACGCAACTGGTGGTTACAGCTATTGTGCAGTCGCTGGTCTCATTGGTATTCACTCTGATCTATTACCCGTTGCAGATGACGGCTTTTACGTTGATCTATTTCGATCTGCGGGTGCGCACCGAGGGATTTGATCTCGCACTGCTAACCGTGGCGAATTCCGAGACAACCGACGTGTCACAGGTCTTGGCTGCGCCCGCCGCTCAAACCAACGAACGCCTGATCACCGGACCCGATCTCGGCAACTTTGCCATTCTAACCCTGGGTGCGGTTGGGCTTTACATCCTTTTCTTCTCCGTGCTCATGGGAAGCGCATTCTTCTTCACATCTCTCTTCCGATAAATTTGCATGCGTTCGATCTTTGTGGTCTGGCTGATCGCGTTCTTATCACTGACGAATATTTCAGCAGTGAGTCAGCCTCCACATACACTACCGAGCGGGACGCCGGTCACTGTTGAGGGGTATTGGGAACTCGTCAGGAACACGCGGCAGGCTCTCGCGAAGATGGAGGCGTTGCCTGAGGCGGCGATCCGCCAGCAGTTGGATGGACTCGCGTCGGAGTGGGGAAAGGTCACAGCGGTGGAATTCCCAGATCAAAGCCGGCTGCAAATCGATTCGTCGGTTTGGGTTTCTGCTCTAAAGACTAATCCACCAGATATCAAACAACTTGAAAAATTTATGGATGCGCTTTTGCAGGCGCACGAGCAATACCCGCAAAAAGTTTTTACGGTTCAGGATGTCGCTGCGTTGAAAACGATCCTTGCCAGACCGGAGTTTCAATGGAGCCAGCCCGCACCAGTGGAAGCGCCGACGTGGCTCCAGAAATTGATCGACGGCTTCTTTAACTTGATGGAGCGCATTGCATTCGGGCTTGGGAATGCGGCGTATTACGGGCGCGTGCCTTTGATCGTTGCCATAGCGCTTCTTTTTGTCTTTAGCCTGTTCTATATTTCTAAGAGCCTTTCCCGCAACCTGGTGCGGGACGCCCAACTCGCGGCGGAAGATGGCGATGAAGATGGGCTGCTCACCTCGAAGGGTGCGATGCAACGCGCGCAGACTCTTTCGAGCCAGGGAGATTATCGCACCGCAGTCCGTTACTTATATCTCTCATCTTTATTGATCCTCGATGAGCAGGGACTATTACGCTATGACCGTTCGCGCACGAACCGCGAATATTTGCGCAGTGTTTCTTCAAAGCCTGAACTGGCGAATCCGCTGCGGGATGTGATCGATGTGTTCGATCGGGTCTGGTATGGATTTGATGCAGTGGATGAAGAAACGTATCAGTCCTATGTCAAGCATGTGGACGATCTGCGGGAGAAGGAATGAAGTCTATCTCGCGGGATGCCAGATTGGGGATCGGGGTTTTGCTTTTGCTGGTGATCGTCACGGCGTTCGCGGCGACCCAGAAAAAGACCCAGCAGCAATATCCACCGTTGTCGAGTCTTTCCTCTGCGCCCGATGGCGCGCGCGCCTTGAAGTTGTGGATTCAGGAATTAAAATACAACGTAGATGAACAAGTGCTCACAGATTTCGAACCGCCCGCGAATGTAGCCATTCTCTTGATGCTCGAGCCGCAATCCTCCACAGACGGCGAAATGAAAGCGGTTGATACGTGGGTGGAGAATGGCGGCACGTTGATCCTGATCGGTGAGCAGTTTGGCATGCTCGCTGTGATAGACCATTACAAGTTTTCCTTCAGCTACCTCCCGGATAGCTCGGGCATACCGGTAGTGACTGCGCCGCTTCTGCTTTCACCTATGGGATTTGACTCCAGTAATACTGGTATCCACATTGCGCTCGAATCGAAACGGGATGATTATGTGACGTTGATGTCCTATCAGGGCAAGCCCGTGCTGGTCGCTTTTGAGCAGGGCAAGGGACGCGTGATATTGGGAACGGTTACTGCGCCCTTTACCAATGCAGGGCTAAAGCTGGCAGGCAACCCTGAGTTGGCGTTGAACATCCTTGCCCTGGCGCGCACCAAAGGGACGGTGTGGTTCGATGAGTGGCATCACGGCGTGCAAAGCGGCGCGCAAATTTCGGGTCCCACAGAATTCCTGCGCCGCACGCCCGTTGGGCACGCGCTGTTGTTCGTGACGTTCGCCGTCTTCATTGCACTCTTTATGCAGGGACGCGGCTTCGGCAGACCGGTGCCGCTTGCACAGGAGCTCAAGCGCCGCGGTGCGTTGGAGCACGTCATCGGTATTGCGAATCTCAGTCGCCGCGCCGCGCATCGTTCGGCGGTGATGATGCAGTATCATGGTCAGATCAAACGCAAACTTGGTCAGCGTTACCGGCTCGACCCGGGCATGGATGATGAAGCCTATGTGAACACATTGGCAGGCTACAATCCATCCATTGATAAGAATGAGTTGCTCAATTTGTTGAAACGATTGAAGCGCAGGGATATGAGCGAGACGGAAATGGTACATTTCGCGGTGGAAGCCTCGAAGTGGATCGATGATTAAACTCTGGATTGCAGGAGCTTGCTCCTGCAACTTTCGACAGCAAGCTGTCGGACTCCAGAAATAGGAGAACTTATGAACCCGACTGATCTTAAACATACGTTTGAAAGTTTACGCACCGAGGCGAACAAAGTCCTTGTGGGATTACAGGAGCCGTTCGAGCTGCTCGCGGTGGCGCTATTCACCGGTGGACATGTTTTATTGGAAGGTGTGCCGGGCACTGCCAAGACGTTGATGGCGAAGACACTCGCGCACATGGTGCAGGCGAAGTTCACCCGCATCCAATTTACCCCGGACCTGATGCCGTCCGATATTTTGGGTACCAGCGTATTTGACATGGCAACTACCACCTTCCACCTCAAGAAGGGACCGATCTTCACGCAGCTGCTCCTGGCTGATGAGATCAATCGCGCGCCCGCGAAAACGCAATCGGCTCTGCTCGAAGCGATGGAGGAGAAGCAGATCAATCTTGAGGGTGAGCGTCATGTGTTGGATGCGCCGTTCATGGTTGTGGCGACTCAGAATCCCATTGAATACGAAGGGACCTATCCATTGCCCGAAGCACAGTTAGACCGCTTCATGTTCAAGGTGTTGGTCCCGTATTCGCCGCTGGATGATGAAGTGGAAGTGCTGCGCCGTTATCATCAAGGCTTCGACGCGCATAATCTGCAAGCCGCGAGTTTGAATCCGGTGTTGACGGCGAAGCAGGTTGTCGAAATACGCGAGTCTATTAAGCAGGTTGTGGTTGAAGAAGGGATTCTCACTTACATCGCGAAGATTGGCGTGGCGAGCCGTCAGTCACCAGATGTTGTGCTGGGAGCCAGCACGCGCGCCACGACGCATGTCTTGTTAGCCTCAAAGACCTTCGCTGCCCTGCAGGGACGCAACTATGTCACACCCGATGATGTCAAGTTCGTTGTGCCGCCGGTGTATCGGCATAGAATTTTATTGAAACCTGAAGCAGAGATCGAGGGGCTTGATCCGGATTCAGTGATTCAGCGTGTGTTGGGTTCGGTGGAAGTGCCGAGATAAGGAAAGAATGCAGAATGAAGAATGCAGAATTTGCTATTCATCATTCTGCATTTATCATTGAAAATTATGTTTCCAACTACCCGCGCTTTACTCTTGATACTCATCGCTGCGCCCATCATGGCGCTAGGTGCATGGATTCCATTCATGGAATGGATCGCGTGGGGCTATGCATTGTTCGTGATCATGATGATGTTCATGGACTGGCGCACGGCAGGGGATATCAAGCAGTTTGAATTAACGCGTGAACATGATACGAAGTTATCGCTGGGGGCAGAGAATCCGATCCGCGTCAGCTTGAGGAACCGTTCGTGGCGCGGAGTCAGCTTCACGGTCCGCGATGAGGCGCCGGAGTTGTTCAAGATCGAAACGCGGACGATGGAAGGTCAGATCGCGCCGCGCGGCGAATGGGAACATGTCTATCATGTGCGTCCGTTGCGCAGAGGTGATTATCAATTTGGGGATTTGACTCTACGTTGGCTGGGTCCGCTGGGGTTGATCATCCGCCAGGCAAAGGTCGAGGCGAAAGAGCCGGTTAAAGTCTATCCGAATCTGTTGGATGTGCGGCGCTATGACCTGTTGTTGAAGCGTAATCGTTTGCAGGAGATGGGTTTGCGGACGACGCGTCAGTTCGGTGAAGGGACGGAATTCGAACGCTTGCGCGAATATCTGCCCGATGACGAGTATCGCCGCATCAATTGGAAGGCGACCGCGCGGCGGAACTTCCCGGTGACAGTAGAGTATCAGACCGAACGCAGCCAGCAGGTGATCGCGGTGCTGGATACGGGGCGCATGATGCAAAGCCCGGTGGCGGATATTGCGAAGCTGGATTATGTGGTGAATGCGGTGCTGCTGCTGACGTATGTGGCAACCGGCAAAGGTGACCGCGTGGGGATGTTGAGCTTTGCGGATGATGTTCAGCATTATCTCAGCCCGCGGCAGGGACGCGGTCAGTTCTATCGCATGTTGGAGTTGTTGTACGCGGTGGAGCCGCAGCCCGTGGAACCTGATTATCGCAAGGCACTGGCATATCTCGCCGTGAAGCAGAGACGCCGCGCGTTGGTGGTTGTGTTCACCGACCTGACCGGCGGTGCGAGTTTGAATTCATTAGTGGCGCAGATGTCCATGTTGGCGCGCAGTAGTTTGCCATTGCTGGTGACGATCAGCGACCCCGATGTGGTGAATGCTTCGCAGATGAAGCCTAATGATTCTTTGGGAGTCTATCAACGTGCAGCAGCGGGACAAATACTCGATGAAAGACGCGTGGTGCTGGATTCACTTCGTCAGCGCGGGGTGTTGACGTTGGATGTGCCAGCGAATCAACTCTCGATGTCGGTGATCAATCGGTACTTGGAGTTGAAGGGGAGAATGCAGTTGTAGAAAAGTAAACAAAATTAAGCATGTGGTTTTTCTAGCCAAACAGTTCCCAGCAATGCGGCGACAAATATAAATAAACCTATTGCAATATTCCGAATCCATGCGATCGTGATTTCACGATGAGCGAATTCACTAATTGTTTGAACCTTTTGTGTTACTTGTACATTTTCCTGAATGAATCCAAAACCAGCATCGCAACCTTTGCTCGCTAAATCTGTTGTTGGTCGATATCCACTTGGGGGATTAGCAAAAATATAAATCATGTCACAATCCGCCCCAGCTAGAAACTCTCCCCATTGTCCGTTCTTATCTGTAACTTGATGGTCACTAAATTTGCAATCCGCAATTACGCTGTCTGGACGATATCCATACCAAACACATACATTAGCAAGAGGCGGCTCATTATCCTCACGAACACCATTAGCGTTTTTATCCAACCATGCCGACACATAGGCTCCACCATCGCCAACACCGAACAAATTGGCATGAATATCGCTGTTTAGAAAAAGAAAAAATACAACATATAGTAATGGAAATATAGCGACAATTCCCCAGAAAATAATTGCAAATCGAATAATACGCCTCATGAAATCCTCTTTTTGTTTTTCTTCCACTCCCTCCCCGCTAATAACAGATAACCATACAAAAATATTCCACTCACGATTCCAACTGCCCAGTGGATGGGAGCCGCGATCTCGTTATTCGGGGAAATGAAACCTTCGATGGTTCCAGCCACCACCAACCACGGAACCGCGCCGAGCAACAGATACACCGCTTTGCGCGCGGCTTGAGAGAGCGAGTCGCGGCGGCGTAACAAGCCAGGTCGAAGGATCGCCCAGCCTAACATGAGTCCCGAACCGCCGGAGATGAAGATAATGCTGAGTTCGATGACGCCATGTCCGATCACGAAGGTCCACAATTCGAAGCCGATACCATGAAAGGCTGTGAGTCCGGTCAAGGTGCCGATCATCAAGCCGTTGAAGAACAGCACCCAGAGCGTCATGAGTCCCGCGGTCAGCCCGCTGGCGAACGCCACGAATGAAACTTGAATGTTGTTCCGCATGATGAACGCGGATGTATACGGACGTTCCTCCACGGGGATATCGATCCACAATTTTTTATCTTCCACAATACCGATCAAACGCTGCGCCTCGGGCGGCAATAACGAAGCGGCTAATTCAGGTCGAACGTATGTGGCGATGCCCGAGGCAATTGCTGGAAGAATAAAGAACAGCGCCGCGATGAGGGTGAAGACCCAGGTCTCACGGAAGAGCCGCGGAAAACCGGTCGTTGCGAACTGCCACAACTGTTTCAAAGCAAATGGTTCACTGCGATATACCACCGCGTGTGCGCGTGCCACCAGCTGGTTCAAATAGACCGTGATCTCATTGCGTGGAAAGTCGCGTTTTGCCAGCGCCAGGTCAGAGGTGGCGGCGCGATACAGGCGCGAGATATCGCGCACTTGTCCTTCGCTGAGTCGTTTGAAATCCATCTGGCTTTCATCCAGCAAGTGACTTAAGGATTCCCAGTCACCTTTGCGAGACTGGTAAAATTCATCGATATGCATGGGTGTATTATACTCATCTTATATTTGCACAGACCCTCTATAACCAGCAGCTACTCATGAACACTCAAGAAGAAACCCTCGATATCAACACTCCCGAAAACGTAGCCTTTGGATACCAGGTGGCGGGCATTGGCTCGCGCTTCCTCGCCGCCATACTGGATACCCTGCTTATATTTCTGTTACAGGCTGCTGTGATCGCCGCCTTTCTTTTGATCCTCTACGTACTCGATCAAACCGCGCTGGCGAAAAACTTCTCGGCTTGGGCGATCGCAGGGCTCGGACTCGTTACGTTCTTATTCTATTGGGGCTACTATATTTTCTTTGAAATGCTTTGGAATGGGCAAACCCCCGGCAAACGCCGTGCGGGCATTCGTGTGATCCGCACCGATGGCACCCCCATCACGTTGTCTGAGTCGCTTATTCGCAACCTGGTGCGGATCGTGGACCTGCTCCCCGCGGCATACGGTCTTGGCGTTCTCACCATGTTCATCGATAAACAGTCGCGCCGCCTCGGTGATCTCGCTGCGGGCACGCTCGTTGTCCACGACCGGGCACCCATCTCCATTCAATCGCTTTCAGTAAGAAGGGCGGTTAATTACTCGATGCGGGGTTTCAAGCCGCTGTCGCTGGATGGTTTCCCGCTCGAACGGCTGACCAATGACGATCAGAGTTTGATCGATAATTTCCTCAGCCGCCGCGATCAATTGACTCACCGCGGGGCGCTTGCCATCCAGATCCTCAATACGCTTCATGTCCGCCTCGGGCTGCCTCTGCCTTCGATCAGCCCCATTGATGCTGAAGATACTCTAATAGCGATCCTGCAGGCGGTACAAAAACGTCAATCAGATGAATATTGGAGGAAGCATGACAATGAACGAACAGGGCAATAAGAACAAATGGATCTGGATCGGGCTGGGCGCGGCGCTGCTCTTCTGTTGTTGCGCGGCGCTGGTGGCGTTTTTTGTTTTCCGGCAAGCCGGGCAGAAGATCAAGGACGGCGTGAAGACAGATCCGGCAGCCGCATCCCAAGCCGCGCACAAGATCGTGGATTACGACCTCCCACCTGGGTATCAGGAACAGATGTCTATGGACATCCTGTTTTACTCGTTTGTGACGATTGCACCAACGACCTCATCTGCCACCAGAGGCACGGTCATCATGCTGGCGCAATTCAACCAGCCGGGCGTTGATCAAAAACAAATGGAGGAGCAGATCCGGCGCTCCTTTGAACAGCAATCGGGGAATCGTCAATTGAATATGAAGGTAGTCAAGGTGGAAAAGAAGACCATCCGCGGCAGTGAAGTTGAAGTAGCCACCTATGAAGGCGCCGACCAGAACGGACTCACGATGCGTCAATTGATTACGGCCTTCCCCGGCAAGGACGGCACTGCCATGTTGATAATCATGGGCTCTGCCCAAGAATGGGACCAGAAACTGGTCGATGATTTTATTGAATCCATTCATTAAACCGTGTAAGATATAGAATGCCCACCGTCACAAATTGTGCTGGGTATAATCACACTGGAGGAACGACCATGACTGAAATCAAACCCCTCAACTGGACCCCCAAACCCGGCGTTGGTTTATCTGTTGTACGCCGCGGCGATGGCGGTATGACATTGACTTTCACTGACCTGTCAGATGCAACCCTCAATGACTGGCGCGGCTTCGCGATGGATCACTTGCTGGGTTCCGACCGCCGCACACGCAACCTGTATGACATGCGCATGGTGAAAGAGATTCCTGAAAAGGCGATCCGCATGGCAGTGGAGGCAAACAGCGACCCCTCGGCGCGTAATATCCGTGTGGCAGTTGTCGTAGCGGATGATAGTGTGGCGAGCGCCATCCGTAGCGTTGCGGCACAGGCGCAAACCGAATCAGCCTCAGCCTTGAAATTGTTCACTGACATCAACGAAGCTGAAGCCTGGCTGGCGCGTCCGTTGGATCAGATCCCGTAGTTCTATTATTATGTCACTCTGAGGGAGCGTTCGTTGCGACCGAAGAGTCTCTTGTTGTCAAAATAGAGACCCTTCGCTGCCGCTCAGGGTGACATTTCGTTTTTATGAAATCCCCTTCCATCCAAATTGGAAATCATATTTTCAACTGGGGTGCCCGCACCTATGTGATGGGCATCCTCAACGTCACGCCTGATTCTTTTTCGGGCGATGGGCTCATGTCGAATGGGGATCTGCTCGAACAATCTGTGCGGCAGGCAGAACACTTTCTCAAACATCATGTGGATATCCTCGACGTGGGCGGTGAATCAACGCGCCCTGGTTCGCAAACCGTTACGACGGATGAAGAGCTGGGACGCGTCATCCCGGTCATTCAGGCGATCCATAATAATTTTCCCGATGCATTAATTTCCATTGACACGTATAAAGCCAAAGTTGCGGAAGAGGGATTCAAAGCGGGCGCACATATTTTGAATGACGTCTGGGCGCTGCGGGCTGACCCCGAGCTTGCCTCGGTTGCGAAAGCATTTAACGTCCCTGTGATCCTGATGCACAACCGCAGTAACCCCGCCAGCGTGGAAGTGCGTGAGCAATTGGGGAATGCCTATATCGGCTCTGAATACGAAAATTTAATTGAAGATGTCAAACGCGAATTGCTCATGAGCGTGGACATCGCGAAAAAGGCTGGGATCGAGGAAAGGAATATTGTTCTGGATCCAGGTATCGGCTTTGGAAAGAAGCGTGAGCATAATCTCGAGTTGATCAACCGGCTGGATGAAGTCCGCGCGTTGGGGTATCCGGTACTGTTGGGTCCATCCCGCAAATCATTTATTGGCTTTACACTTGACCTGCCCGCCGACGATAGAGTCGAGGGCACCGCAGCGACCATCGCGGTCGGCATCACGCGCGGCGCAGATATCATCCGCGTGCATGATGTCAAAGAGATGAGCCGTGTGGCAAAGATGACGGATGCATTGGTGAGGAAATAATGTCCAGCGATTACGGCAAAGAATTATTACGCAGTGGAATTATCGAAGCGAAGACGGGCAACCGTGAAAGTGCGCGCCGCTATTTGGACCGCGCCGCTTATATGAGCAACGATCACGATGTGCTGGCAGAAGCCTGGTATTGGATGAGCCAGGTGATCGATGATGCCGGTGAAAAACGCAAGGCGTTGGAAAATTGTCTGGCGCATGATCTGCAACATGCGCGAGCACGGCGGGCACTGGCAATACTGGATGGCAAACTCAAAGCCGATGAAGTCATTGACCCAGAACATTTGCCATCTGCACCGGCGGGTTTACACGCCGCCAATGCGGACCGGTTCATGTGTCCCAAATGCGGCGGGCGGATGAGCTTTGCGCCAGACGGCGAAGCGCTGGTGTGTGAGTATTGTTCGCGCAACCAAAAGTTCAGCGTGGCGCAACCCGGCACAGCCAACGAAAAAGATTTCATCATCGCGATGGCAACTGCACGCGGACATGGCAAGCCGTTGAACGAACAGGTCTTTCATTGCGAAGGCTGCGGCTGTGAATTCATTTTGCCGCCCGACCAGATCTCTGCTACCTGTGTGTATTGCGGTTCGCCGCATGTCGTCAATTGGGAGTCGGAAGAGGAATTGCTCGCACCGGATGGAATTATTCCGCACGCGTTTGATCAACAGCGTGCCATCAAACTGTTGGTGGAATGGGTGGAGTCGAATCAGATCAAGCCTGAAAAGAAAGTGGAATTACCGCGCGGCGTGTATTTGCCGTTGTGGAGTTTTGATCTTGGCGGTGTGCTGGATTACGTCGGCGAAAAAGTGGACGACAGCGAGCTCCAATTTAATAGCCGAAACCCAAAGAAGGTCCGTGTTAAGGATAGTTATCCGGTGCAGGTGAATGATTTGCCGATCCCTGCGTCGCGTAAACTCTCGGCTGTGTTTATGAGGTTGATCTCCACGTTTGAAATGAAAGCGGTCAAACCGTACGACCCGCGTTATCTTGCCAACTGGCCCGCGGAAGTGTACGACATCCCGATGGCAGAGGCTTCACTCGATGCGCGTGCACAGGCACTGTCACGCTATAAGCGTGACCTACCCACATTGCTTTCACCACTACAAATCATCTCCACTACCTCCGCGAACATGAGCGTGGAGTCGTTCAGACTCAATTTACTTCCGGTGTGGATGACCGAACTGCCGTTCGGCGGACGTGAGCATTTGGTGTTGATCAACGGCATGACTGGAGAAGTGAAGAGCGACCTGCCAGAGAAGAAAGAGTCAGGCAGATTGCTGGAGTGGCTGGGTGATTTGTTGGAAGGTTGAGGATTGCTTCTTCAAATAAAAAAACTTGCAGGCTTCATAAGTCGGCAAGTTTTTTATTCTACATCGAGATTGACATCAGGTTTTACTCAACTGTTTGGGTCTCAAAAATCGAAACAGGGAACGGGATAAATAAATGGAAGAAAATATGAGTATGGGAATCAAAAGGACGATCGACCGGGAGAAGTTTTCCACCCAGCCCTTCGTCGATGCATAGTATATGAAGCCTGCCAGGACCACTGTGCCAGACAGTATGGCAGGCGCAAGCGAACGCCAGGAGTTGGTCGTGTAAAATCGAAAAATAAGCATAAAAAGAAAGAATACCACCAGACCCACACGCAGGGCAAAGGTCTGTGTTCTTACAAAACCGGAAATTCCAGCACCCAGACGCAGCGTAAAACTTAACCAGGTCATTGTAGTAATCAAAATAATATCAAGCAATATCCAGGGCAGGACATGCGTATGCGTCCGCAACCAATCCCTGGCGGGTCGTTCGATATACTTATACACAAACACGCAGATGACAATGGAGGTAGGCGCGTATACTAAATACATAACGTTATAGGGTATCGTACTTCCCATATCAGCCAGAAAACGTTCCAGGATCCAGCGGAATGGGACGTGCAGAATATACAATGCGTAACTGGCATTCCCCAGCAAGACCAACCAGGGATGGCTCAAGCCCCGTGATAAACGGGTCGTATCGGTTGCGAGTGCCAAAATAATGATCAGAAAAAAGGGCGCCAGTAAACCTGTATCCAGCGAAAAAGTGCGCGGGAAGGCTGGCATAAATTCCCTAAGGCTAAGCATCAGAAGAACAAAACCCAATGCTCCAATTAACAGCCAGATGTTTTTCGCTTTATCTGCCTGCTGATGAGCCGGGTTGGCTGTATACCAAATGCCGCCCGCTACGCCAAGCAGGAATGCATTCAGATGAAAGAGTGGAAAATAAGCCAGCCAGCTTTCCATTTCGGGCATGAACCGCATGGTCAAAATGGAATGGGTTAGCTGACTGATGATCCAAAACCCCAGTGAGATCCAGATCAAGCGTTTGACAGGCTGGCGCATGGCAAGAATAAGTAGAAAGGGAAAGATCACATAAAAAAACGCCTCCACGGATAATGACCAGGCGGCGATATTAAAGGAGAGCGCATATTTTGGGATCCAAGCCTGGTATAAAAATATATTTGCCAGGATCTTCTCAGACCTGAGCTTTGACATGAGTTCAAGATAATACAGGCAGGTCAGAACGAATGAAATAATATAGACCGGATAGATGCGCGAGAAGCGGGCAAGCCAGTAGTTCCGAAAATCAAAACGGACCCCGGGACGATAATATGCCAACGCCATGACAAATCCGGATAGCACATAAAAATAACCAACCGCAGTGGGACCCGAGGTGAGCATGGGCAGATAGCGTAAGACCCCCAACTCCCGCCCGCCATGAAAGAGCAGAACGGACAATGCCGCAATGAAACGCGTGACCGTCAATTGATCAAGTTTTCGGGTGGCTGGAGGCATATTCCTATTGTAACCCGTCAAGGATTTTTTCTTTCTGCGACCGTGTTATCCCTTTCGGCAGGGACGTTGTACAATAGACCCACAACAACGAAATTCTCGAATGGCTTGAGATCATTCTTACCTGAAAAGGACCAACCATGCTAAACAATCCGCATCGTCGTTTTAATGCGCTTACCGGTGAATGGGTGCTCGTTTCGCCGCACCGCGCCAAACGTCCGTGGCTCGGACAGGTGGAAAAACTGTCGCCGGAAAAACTGCCGGCCTATGACCCAACCTGTTATCTTTGTCCGCGTAACGAACGGGCAGGCGGAGTCTTCAACCCGGATTACACAAAGGCCTACGTGTTCGAAAATGATTTCGCGGCGTTGCTGCCCCACCCTGAGTCCGAAGCGGCACTGAGCGGAGACGAAGTGCATCCATCCGACCACCCGCTGCTGGTGTCCTCGCCCGAGCAGGGACAGTGTCTCGTCGTCTGCTTTTCGCCGCGCCACGATCTGACGTTGCCCGAACTTGATCTGCCCGCCATCGAAAACGTGCTTGAGACCTGGACTGGTGCGTCGAGCGATCTAGCCCAAAAGGATTTCATCCAATATGTGCAGGTCTTTGAAAACAAGGGCGCGATGATGGGTTGTTCGAACCCGCATCCGCACAGCCAGATCTGGGCGCAATCGCAGCCGCCGAATGAGATCGTCAAGGAGCTGGCGACGCAGCGCGCTTATTTTAACCAGCACAACCAACCGCTGCTGCTCGATTACATCCGCGAGGAGCAAAAACGGAAGGAACGGATCCTGTTCTCGAACGATCACTTCACAGCGGTCGTGCCGTTCTGGGCGGTGTGGCCCTTTGAAGTGTTGGTCTCGGCGCATCGCGCAACTGCTTCGCTGGCTGAGTTATCGGCCTCGGAAGTATCGGCGCTGGCGGAAGTCTTCAAACATGTCACCACCAAATACGACAATATGTTCGAGATCTCGTTCCCCTACTCCATGGGCTTCCATCAAGCCCCTGCGGATGGACAGCCGCATCCCGAATGGGTGCTGCACGCGCATTACTACCCGCCGCTGCTTCGTTCTGCCACGGTGAAAAAATTCATGGTGGGCTACGAAATGCTCGGCATGCCCCAAAGGGACATCACCCCCGAAGTCGCCGCGGACAGGTTGCGCAGTTTATCTGAGGCGCATTACAAGCAGAGATAGCAGATGATTCGCGTTGTCTTGTAATTTAATCCAAATATCTGTCCACGAACTCGCGCGGCTTTAAGACTTCAATTCCCTCATAGCCTGAAACTTTCAGCAAATGCTTGTCGCCGCTGATAATGACGCTGCTTCCGCTTGCCAGCGCACAGGCAAAGAATTTGTCATCGTCTGGGTCTTCGCAAACGGGTTCTGTGAGTTTAACAGGCTTGTATACTTTTGCCTGTTCAATGACAAAATTCAGGATCGGATGGAAGTCAATGTTGGGACGTGCTTCTCCCAAAATTATTCCAACCCGTTGATATTCATCGAGAATTTCCTGTGAAACTACCAGCTCAAATTCGCCCGCTTGCCAGGCTTCGATGATTCGGTAGGGAGGTCCGCTGAAGAATACGCCAGAGACGAATACGTTGGTATCCATCACAATCTTTAGATCCAAAACGATCTTCATTTACGACCCCGCGCCTTGGCAATCGCGGATGTGACATCCGCCGGTTTCAACCCCGCTTCCTTTGCCTGCTTGCGCGCTTGTTTGATCAGGGTGTCGAACTCATTCATGTCGGGCGGAGTAACGACCTTTAGAATTACAACATCTGCATCGCCGACGACGAGGAATTGCGCGCCTGCTTTTAGGTCAAGCCGCTTACGAATGGACTCGGGGATCACGACCTGTCCTTTGGATGACATACGGGTGGTGGCTAATGTTTCCATGTTTTCTCCTTTTCTTACTGGTAAGATTATAGCATAAAGAGTACTTAGCGGACTAGCCGACTTCAGTCGGCTTTATGTGAATAGCGTGGACGTTTACGTCCATGCGGGCAAGCAGGTTGCGCAGTTTGCCTGAGGTTCATTACAAGCAGAGACAGGTTGCTGGATAGGTTTTGTTTTCAACTTCCAGAGGGAATCCCATCCTAATCCCCGCCCCGACGTGAACGTCAGGGCTACACCTACAAAGTCTGCTCAAGTGGACTAGCCGACTTCAGTCGGCTTCGTATGAATAGCGTGGACGTTTACGTCCATGCGGGCTAGCAGGCTGCGCAGTCTGCCTGAGGTGCATTACAAGCAGAAACAGGTTGCTGGATAGGTTTGTTTTCAACTTCCAGAGAGAATCCCGTTCTAATCCCCGCCCTGACGTGAACGTCTGGGCTATGCCTACAAAGTCCGCTCATACTCTAAAGAGTACTTAGCGGACTAGCCGACTTCAGTCGGCTTCGTATGAATAGCGTGGACGTTTACGTCCATG
>JBDTWO010000103.1:0-16868 GCA_040006635.1 Chloroflexota bacterium | reverse complement strand
GTATATACCGACTCCTTGCCAAAAGAGTTTCTTCCAGCCGAGAAGAAATTTCGTGAGATTTATCCGCCTTATAATCCTGGTGCAGGGATGAGAGGATTCCTGGTCAAGAATTGGGATACATACCTGAAAGATAAAGTGTGATGGTTGCGAATTCGTTTATCAGATCAATGGCACCGGCGAGTCTGCGGGATGATGTATCCATGCCGAAACCCGTCTAGTCTTTGAGGGTATAATTAATTTATAACAGGAGTAAGCGCCATGACTTTACTGGAAGAAATTCAATTACGGCTAAAACGCCTGCCACCCGAAAAGCAAAACGAGGTGCTCGATTTCATCACCTTCCTGCAAGAGCGCCTGCGCTCCACGCCGCCTGTTTCTGCCGAAGCCGAACGCGGAAAACGGATCAAAGCCGCTTTCCTAAAACTGGCTGAGTTGAAAGTTTTTGCTGGCATCCCAGACCCGGTCGAATGGCAGAGACAAATCCGCAAAGACAGACCGCTCCCTGGGCGTGAAGCATGATCCTTGCCGACAGCAACCTGATCATCTATGCCGCATCTGGGAACTATCCGGGTCTGCTGGATTGGTTTGCCGAAAACCAGCCGGTCGCTTCGGCGGTGAGTTTGGTGGAAACCCTGGGGTATTACAAACTCACTGCCAAGGAAAAAGCGGCACTTGAAAATCTATTCGCAGAATTAACTGTACTCTACCCCACCACGGAAATATTTCAAATCGCAGTTGACTTGCGACAACAACGCTCGGTATCTGTGAGTGACGCCTTGATCGCCGCCACTGCGCTTCATCACAAACTGACGCTTGCTACACATAACACCAAAGATTTTGAGTGGGTTGAATCTTTGTCCCTTGTGGATCCACTCGATGAATAGCACGTAAACGGGGGCTTATGACGCACTTCACCGAATCCACCATCGAAGAAACCGCGCTGGCATGGCTCAAAGACCTGGGCTATACCATCGTCTATGGCGGCGATATCGCGCCGGAGGAACCAGCCGCTGAGCGTGAGAATTATGGGGAGGTGATTCTGTCAGGGCGGGTCAAAGAGGCGTTGCGGCGCATCAACCCCAAGGTCCCGCCGGAAGCGTTGGAAGATGCGTATCGCAAAGTCACGCGTCCAAGTTCGCCTTCCTTGGTGGGTAACAATCGCGCTTTTCATAAAATGCTTGCCGATGGCATCGAAGTTGAATATCGTTCGGACGGACGCATCAAGGGCGATAAAGTCTGGCTGATCGATTTTGAAAATCCCGAGAACAACGACTGGCTGGCGGTCAATCAATTCACGATCGTTGAGAACCATATCAACCGCCGCCCTGATGTGATCATTTTTGTCAACGGTCTGCCGTTGGCGGTCATCGAACTCAAGAACGCCGCCGATGCGAAAGCCACGATCTGGTCCGCATTCAAGCAACTCCAAACCTATAAAAACGAAATCACCTCCCTGTTTGTGTATAACGAAGCCCTGATCATTTCGGATGGCACACATGCCCGCATCGGTTCGCTGACCGCCGATAAGGAACGCTTCATGCCGTGGAAGACCATCGCCGGCGATACGCTGGCAGATGCACACGCCATTGAGTTGGAAGTGCTCCTGCGCGGCACGTTCGAAAAACGCCGCTTCCTGGATCTCGTCCGTTATTTCATTGTCTTTGAAGATGATGGCGTTCAGCCGATCAAGAAGATGGCGGGCTATCATCAGTTTCACGCGGTCAACATGGCGATTGAGCAAACTCTGCGCGCTTCGATGGATCAGGGCGGCAAGGTGGCTGATACACGCGGACATTACTTCACGCATCCACCCCGCGACGCCAAGCCGGGTGACCATCGCATCGGCGTTGTCTGGCATACGCAGGGTTCCGGCAAAAGCCTGACGATGGCATTCTTTGCGGGACGCATTGTTCTGCACCCTGCCATGAACAATCCCACTATCGTGGTCATCACCGACCGCAACGATCTCGATGATCAACTCTTCGGCACCTTCTCGCGCTGTAAAGATCTACTGCGTCAATCCCCAGTCCAGGCGGAGAGCCGCGATGATCTGGCAGAACTGCTGCGCAAGTCCGCTTCGGGCGGCGTGATCTTCACCACCATTCAAAAGTTTGTTGCCAACGGCGAACCATTATCACAACGCAATAATATTGTTGTCATTGCGGATGAAGCCCATCGCAGTCAATATGACTTTATCGACGGCTACGCCAGCGCCATGCGGGAAGCGTTGCCGAACGCCTCTTTCATCGGGTTTACTGGTACGCCCATCGAATTGAAGGATGCCAACACCCGCGCCGTCTTCGGCGATTACCTGAGCATCTACGATATCCAACAAGCCGTGGCGGACGGATCCACCGTGCCGATCTATTATGAAGGTCGGCTTGCCAAACTCGAATTGAAAGAATCCGAAAAGCCCAAGATCGATCCTGAGTTTGAAGAACTGACCGAAGGCGAAGAAACTGCCGAGAAAGAAAAACTCAAAAGCAAATGGGCGGCACTTGAGTCCATTGTGGGTACTGATGAACGCGTTGCTTTGATTGCCAAAGATCTGCTCAAACACTTTGACCTGCGTCTTGAAGTCATTGAAGGCAAGGCAATGATCGTCTGTATGTCCCGTCGTATCTGTGTGGATGTCTATAACGCCATTACCAAACTGCGCCCCGAATGGCACTCGGATGATGACAAGCAGGGCGTGATTAAGATCGTGATGACCGGCAGTGCCAGTGATCCCACCGAATGGCAGGGACATATCCGCAACAAAGCCCGCCGTGAAGAACTTGCCAAACGTTTCAAAGACTCGAAGGATCCATTCAAGGTTGCCATTGTCCGCGATATGTGGCTAACGGGTTTCGATGTCCCGTCCCTGCATACGATGTACATTGATAAGCCGATGAAGGGTCACGGTCTCATGCAAGCCATTGCGCGTGTCAACCGCGTATATGGCGATAAACCCGGCGGCTTGATCGTGGATTATCTCGGTTTGGCGTATCACCTGCAACAAGCCCTGGCTGCCTATACCGAAAGCGGCGGCAAAGGGCATACAGCCATTGACCAACAAGAAGCCGTTGCGCTCACCTTGCGTGAATACGAAGTCTGCCGCGATATGTTCCACGGCTTCGATTATTCCAAATGGAAGAATGGCAGCGGCAGTGACCAGCTCAATTTGATGAATTGGGCACAAGACCATATCCTTGGCTTGGAAAACGGAAAACAACGCTACACCCAAACCGTTACAAGGCTTTCGCAAGCCTTTGCGCTGGCAGTGCCAAACGAACGCGTCTTAGCAATCCGCGACGATGTTGGCTTCTTTCAGGCTGTCCGCGCCCGAATCATCAAGTCATCACCTGAACAGGAATTGCAAGCCGAGGATATCGAGCAAGCGATTCGCCAAATCATCTCGCGTGCCGTGGCTTCAGATGAAGTCATTGATATCTTCAAATCCGCTGGGCTAAAGCAACCCGATATCTCCATTCTCTCGGATGAATTCCTGGCTGATGTTCAAAACATGCCGCAACGTAATGTGGCAATTGAGTTATTACGTAAGTTACTCAACGATGAGATCAAATTGCGTTCCCGCAAGAATATCGTCTTGTCACGTTCATTTGCCGATATGCTCGAAAGAACCATCCGCTCCTATCAAAACCGCGCCATCGAAGTCGCTGAAGTCATCTCAGAATTGATTGAACTCGCCAGGGAAATGCGCGAAGCAAACAAACGTGGTGAAGAGCTAAAACTCTCAGAAGACGAACTTGCCTTCTATGATGCGCTCGAAGTCAACGATAGCGCCGTCAAAGTGCTGGGTGACGACACCCTCAAAGATATTGCTCGTGAACTGGTGAAATCAGTCCACGAGAACGCCACGATTGATTGGACCATGAAGGAAAATGTCCGCGCGAAATTGCGTGTGATGGTCAGAAGAATTTTGCGCCGCTACGGTTATCCACCTGATAAACAAGAGCAGGCAACGCAGACTGTGCTGGAGCAGGCGGAGGTCATTGCCAAGGATTGGGCAGGATAAGATATTGAATTTTGAAGTTTCAATTCAATCAAATTCCGTAAGGCAATTGCCTTGAGAAGATATCAGGATTGGATAAACAATAATGCTCAAAAACACGATTGCAATTTCCGCTTTACTGATGGTTATATCCGCGTTTGGTTTATTATTCTTTCCAGCCAAAATGTTATCTGTGGTCGGGATCATCGGCAACCCGCAAACCGAATTTCTCTTGCGAGTTTCTGGTGTTGGCGTAGCTTCCTTGATTCCTGGCGTTTGGGCGGTGCGCACAGCCGCGCCCTCCCTGCTGGCACGCGCTGTGCTTTCAGGATTGGCAATTTACATGTTTCTCAGCTCTGCCGTTGATTTTCTCGCCTACACCCAAGCCATTGTCAACGCAGCCTCCATTCCCAGTATTACGCTAAGAATCTTAATAGGCTGTTTGATCACCTGGTCCATCATAAAAGAAAAGCCGCAAAAATAATTTAACTACTTCATCTTCTTACAGGTAGGTACGTATGACGAGTAAGGGTTACTTCATTATCACAGATATTTCAGGCTATACCGAATATCTCACCAAATCGGAACTTGAACACGCTCACGAGACCTTGCAAAGTCTGTTCGACGCGCAACTGGCGCACATAAAATTCCCACTGCATATCTCAGGCTTTCGCGGCGACGCGATCTTCATGTATGTTCCCGAAACCGAATTCATCAATCCACAAAGCCTGGTTGAGATCCTTGAAAATCAATATATTGTTTTCTCTGGGACCTTGCAGCAGATGGTTCTCAACACCACCTGTACTTGCAATGCCTGTAAAAACATGAAGATGCTGGACCTAAAAGCGTGCGTCCACTATGGGGAATATGTCATTCAAAAACTTGGCGATAAGGAAGAACTGCTCGGTGCCGATGTGATCGTTCCGCACCGCATGTTGAAAAATCATGTCATCGAGAAAACCGGGGTTAAAGCGTATGCCATCTTTTCAGACGCTGCCGCCAACAAACTGGATTTGAAAAAGTTGTGCGATCCGCTTATTCCACACGCTGAGACATACGAACATCTCGGCGAAGTGCAGATCCAGGTGCATAACTTAAGAACCGCCTGGGAAAATTATCTGGATGAAATGCGCTACGTGGTCAACCCCGAAACTGCGTGGATCAAAATCGAATTGGATATTCCCTTTCCGCCTTCGCTGATCTGGGATTACATCACCACCCCCGCACTGGAAGGTCCCATCCTTGGCTTGGAGTATGTCCGCCGCGAAGATGACCTCGGCGGGCGCACGCGTCCCGGTGCAAACTTCCATTGCGCTCACTCCAGCGGCGACTTTTTCAACAAGGTTGTGGATTGGAAGCCGTTTAAGTATTACACCACTCAACAAAATGTCGCGGGTAATATCGAATACTATCGCACCATTCGCTTGGATTACGACGGAGCGATAACAAAATTCGGAATGTACGTCAGCCAACCTGAACAAGAGACGCCACCTGGCTTTCGCGAGTTTTTGGAAAACGCTGCGCGTCAGGGCTATGAACGAATCGCGTCCTTCATACAGACGGATGTTGAAAGCGGAAAAATTTCAACACGGTAAAACCTATTAATGGAGGCGGCAGACTGTGCCGTCCAAGTCGAACAGGGTCGTTCTCTATGGTATTCACTACCGGTTCTCAATCTACCCTATATCATCCGATCGATTGCCGCACGTAACATCGAAACAGTCGGACTGCCTTTCATGCCCTCTGGCGTGGCATACAGGCGGCAACTCATGGAATACATGTCCCGCTCTTCATTCCATAAGTCTACGCCGTTTACTCGGAAGGATGGCGAACCAAGGAATTTCTTTCGCGTGGCATCGTCGTTATCCAACACCTGCACCAGATCTACTGATACATCCAGCCCATTTGTCTTTAGAGCAGACTGCAGGATTTTTAGACCGGACTGCCACGATGGACAGCCATCAAAATAAAGCAGCTCGATTTTCATATTATGAACCTTCGCTTTTCAGTTCCGACCCAAACATCCTGATTTGATCGTATTCAAACTCTTCACCCTGAAATTCGTCAATGGGTAAATGTAAATGTGCCAGGCATGTTTCTGTGAAAAGAACATAGCCGCGCCAGCCAACTGAAGCGGCTACTGATTCTTTCCAATTGCGATTGCGGACAAACGTCGGATCAGAACCAATTAGCAATTCCTTTTCCTTGACGCTGGCCAAAATGTACTCACCATAGTGAACGATAAATTTGAGATCGAGCGAGGTAACATTTCGACAGGCTGCACATGTGCAAGTAATCTGGTCACTGATCACGAGAAGGTTGCTTTTAAATCCGTTGTAGGTCGATTCGATCAGTTTGTAAAGGTATTCAAAACGATTCATTCCTTCTTCGGGTACATACGCAAATACAGAATCGATATCAAATCCCTGAACATTGAAAACAGGCTCAATTTGCCCGGCAACACCCTCCAGTAATTTTTGAAGAACGCCGCCGGCATGCTCCAATTCAACCCCCACCAGATAAGAGGAAAATCCGGAGATGTCTGCCAGAAGTAAGTAGCCGAACTTAGATTTAATTTTGGTCATGGTTTTTCGGTTGGTAATAATTCAATAACAATCAATTCGATTGGAATAATTTGTGTACTATTTCCGTAGGTACACCAATCATACATCACATTACTACAGTAGTCCCTTCTTATGTAAATATTGGCGGATCATCAATGCGGCAGAGGCGCCTTCTCCTGCAGCGGAGGCCGCCTGCTTGGTGGAGCCGGCACGGACATCTCCAGCGGCAAACAAACCGGGGATGGAGGTCATCAAGGCTTTGTCGGTTACAACCGAACCCCACTGATCAACTTCCGCCTTGCCATTGACCAAATCGCTATTCGGCGAAAAACCAATGAAGACAAATACGCCATCATACTTCGATTCTTTTTGCTCGCCGCTGGCACGATCTTCCAGGATCACCGCATCCAGATGATTGTTTTTGACACGCAATTCCTTGACGGCATGGTTGACCGTCACAGACATATTGCTTTTCTCGGATACTTTCTCCTGCAAAATCTTGCTGGCTTTAACCTGCGGCAGGAATTCGACAATGTCCACCTGGCTCGCAAACTTTGTCAGGAACAAACCTTCCTCAAAACCACTGTTGCCGCCACCAACCACCAGCACCTTCTTATCCTTGTAAAAAGCGCCATCACAAGTCGCACAAAAATGAACGTTTGAACCGATCAAGTCATCCTCGCCGGGAATATCCATACGACGATAACGCGCTCCGCTCGCCAATAAGACTGCATTCGCGCCATATTCCGATCCATCGGCTGTATGCACACATAGATACGGTCCATCCTGTTCGATGGAGACTACATTCTGTGCCTGCAAAATTTCCGCGCCAAACTTTTGTGCCTGACGGGTCAATCGTGCTGCAAACTCTGCACCGGGAATACCTTCATCAAAGCCGGGAAAATTGTCAAGTGTCTGGGTAATGCCAGCCTGCCCGCCCAACCCGGCTTTTTCAACGACTAAGGTTTCCACACCTTCGCGTGCCAGATACAGCGCGGCGGTCAGCCCGGTTGGTCCTCCACCGATAATAATTGCATCATAAAAATTGCTCTTGGCGCGCGTTTGCATACCCAGTTTTTCCGCCAATTGCGCATTGGAAGGCTCAACCAACACGGTTCCATCTGGAAAAACTATGGTGGGGATGCTGCGCATTCCACGATTGGTCTTCTCAACAAATGCCATTGCTTCAACGTCCTGTTCAATATCCACATAAAGATATGGGATGCGTTGCTCGCCAAAGAAGTGTTTTGATTGTTTGCAGTCGGGACACCAAGAGGTACCGTAAAGGGTGATTGTTTCAGGGGTTGAGCGGAGGTCTTTCATAGAATTCCTTTTTTGTAATCAAGAATAATGGCGGTCCAGCCCATCTATAGACAGGCTGTACCAAAAGAGAGGAGGAGAAAACTGTTTACAACGCTGCATACACCAGCGCAATAACCAAACCAAAAATCATATGACCGACCAACCCGCCCATGAAAGCCATGAGTCCGCCGTTGCTGGTCATCCACAAGCCGGGTGCTTTGACTGCGCCGCTCTTGATTCCCGCGTGCATCATCGGGATCATGCCCATCACCATGCCAACGACCAACCATTGCACTGCGCCGAAGATCAGTCCAAACAACCAAGTTGCCGCGCCGATTCCCAATGACCAGAGGAAGGCGTAGATCAGAGCAAAGACTACGCCCATCATCAGGTGCATCATCCAGCCGAGGGCTTGATTAGGTTTGCCAAACATCGAGCCAAGCAGGCTGACGATGTCCATTTTGGGCATACCCATTTTGGGCGCCATCGCCAAGACAACCGAGAAAACCAGACTGGCAACAACGCCAGCGATAACCGCATTAAGAACATTCATTTGGATCTCCTTTTGAATTTCGTTTCATACCCACTTGATAGCGAAGCGCCTGATTTTTCTTACCCACTTTCAAAAATCGACGAATTTGAAATCTCATCACTGTTGCATATTCGATTTGTATGCATCATTAAATCAAAAAGCCGCCATCAGCTATCTTTTTGGATGACGACTTTCCTGGACAATGCAAATTTCTAATAACTATGCTGTGCCGTGTAAGATACTTTCCAACACTCTGTATTCTTCCCGGCAATCCTCACACATATCCAGATGTTGTTGTACCAAGGGCATCAATTGTGCAACATTCTCCCCCTGTGCAGCCAGTTCTGTAAACTGATCTAGCAAGGCAAAGACCTGATCACAGGTCAGCTCAACTTCCCGGGTATTGGACAACATTGCCAGCATCTTTTGCATCTTTGCAGATTGCTTTTCTGGCATTCCACCTGGTGAGGTTTTTTGTTTATTGGGATTAAAGAACCTCTGGAAGAATTGTTTGATTTTCATGCTAATAAATTCCTTCTACAAATGGATAGTAATGACCATTCAATGTCTTACTTGCCAACCTTCTCAAATACCGATAATACTTCCTGTGGGGTCAACCCTTCTTTTTCCAGCCGTTTCTTGAGCCGCAAGCGGGCATCATGCAGCATCTTATAAAGCGCATTTCGATTCGTACCCATACGCCGTGCGGCTTCCTCTAGCGGAAATCCTTCCATGATTGCCATCAACGCCTTGCGTTGTTTTTCAGTCAACTCCTCCATGAGGATATGATTGACCCGCTTCATCATTTCAGCCTGCGAGACCTGCTCTTCAGGGCTTGCCTGATTATCTGGCATTTCGCGATATGATGAATCAGTGTCTTCATCCATCTCCATTTCGGGCAGAGGAACTTCACGCCAACGAACGCGACGCAACTCGGTCAACGCGGCGCGCACTGCAATTTTATGAGCCCAGGTGGTGAATTGGCTGCGCCCTTCAAAAGTGTCCAAATATTTCAACACATTCATCAGCGTTTCCTGAACCACCTCTTCAACCAGCGCTTCCGACTCAGGGCTGTTGGGGTCAAGCCTGCCAGCAATGGCATACGGCAAACCCCGCAGAATAATTGCACGCAAGTCTTCCAGTGCCTGTGCCTGCCGATCCCCGCCCGCACGTAAATCTGCAAGCCATTCTTCGTTGGTTCGTTTATCCATATTGGGATTATAAACCAGCAGGTAATAGTTCGCCTGCGAATACTATCTTGAATGTACGAAGTGGAGACGATTTGATTCCTACCCTGACTACCACCCAAATGATCGAAGTGGATCGTGCCATGATCGAGGATTATCACATCGAGTTGATTCAGATGATGGAAAATGCGGGGCGTAATTTCGCGGAACTGGCACGTCGTCAGCTACGCGGAGCGGTACAAGGTCACAGCGTAGTCGTCCTCTGTGGAAACGGGAACAACGGCGGGGGCGGAATGACCGCCGCGCGTCGTCTGCATAATTGGGGCGCAAAAGTCACAGTCGCATTAACCAAATCTGCGGATGAAATTCGCGGCGTCCCAGCCCATCAATTGGATATTCTGCAACGGATGAAGATTCCCATCTTTGAGTCCGCTTCTTTCACCCCTCTGCCGGTTGACTTGATTCTGGATGCGGTCATTGGCTACAGCCTGAGTGGAGCGCCGCGCGGCGCGGCGGCGGATTTGATTCATTGGGCGAACAATCAAAACGTTCCCATCCTTGCATTGGACACGCCCTCTGGTTTGGATACAACAACAGGCGTGGCGCATGATCCCACCATCCACGCCACAGCCACGTTGACTTTGGCATTGCCCAAGCAGGGTTTGTTGAATTCCGAAGTGAAAAAATTTGTCGGCGAGTTGTATCTCGCCGACATCAGCGTGCCGCCCGAACTCTATTTGGCAATGGGCGTTAATGCGCTGAGCCTGTTTGAGCAGGAAGATATTATTCGCATCGCGTAGAGGATAAAAATTTATGTCAGAACCCACAAAAGAGAATGCCAAGCCAGCACAAAATTATTCAAAGGTCATTGCCGCAATCGCCTGGGCAATCCTGTTGATCGGGTATTGGTGGTATAGCGAAACACATGGACTGACCCCAATGGAAACCATGCAGGTCCTGGTAAATTTTGTTTCTGAAAGCCCGTATGGTTTTCCGATTTATGTTTTGGTTTACATGATCCGTCCAATATTTCTTTTCCCCGCTACACTGGTCACGATGACCGCCACCTACCTGTATGGTCCCGTGCAGGGCATTGCCTATGCTTTGGTTGCCAGCAACCTGTCTTCGATGATTGCCTATTTCATCGGGCGTTTTTTCGGCGGCGGGTTTTTGAAAAATATGGATGAAACAACTCTGGTTGGAAAATATGCCAGCCGCCTGCGTGCGGATGGTTTTCAAACGACCCTCATCCTGCGCTTCCTCTTTTTACCTTATGATCTGGTCAGTTATTTTTCAGGCTTTTTACACATTGACCTAGGTTGGTTTATGCTGGCGACAGTTTTGGGCAGTATTCCTGGCACCATCTCGTTTGGAATGCTGGGCGCATCCATCAAGGGCGATTTTGCCTCTCAAAGTGTCAGGCTTGATCCGCTTTCTTTGGTGATCTCTGCGGCGATGTTCGCCGTCAGCATTGGCTTCTATCGGGTAGTACGCTACCGCGAGAAAAACATCAGCCCATAGGAGATGCTTTGCGAAATTCATCCACTGCCTTGGTTATTTTTGGACTCGTGAAAACAAAGTGTCAATCACAGATTTGTGCATCTTGAGCAAATCAGGTTCAGACTCGAATCCTGCCTGCTCTTCCAACACCAACTCTGCCCTTTTCAACATTGGCAGGGATGGGTTTTCAGGGTCAATCTGATGCTCTTCAAAAACCGTCATAACGAGTTCTTTGAGAGTTGCATCCACTTGTTCGGCAGGGACTTCGCCCAGCCGCCGTTTTACAAAATCGCGGTTGATCGCCAGGAAACAGGTGACAACACCTTCCTTCACTTCGCTGGGTGTGAGGGTATCTTTTTTTAGAATCATTTGTAATATTTCAGCATGTTCATTCATCGTTTTATCCTCTCCGAATTAAGGTCTAACGATTCGATAGCCTGATGCCTTAAATACTTACTACAGCCCCTTGAGGTGAAAGAATGATAACTATTTCCATATATGCAGCCTCTATAACGTAAGAAATTTACACAGGTTGGTATCACCAGTATATTCCTTCGGAAAATTAAGTAGCAGGAGCAAATATGGAAACAAAAAGAGTTGCATTGGTAATCGTAGATATCAGCGGATACACCCAGTTTATCCGCTCTCAAAAGATGAGCGCAGTCCATGCCGAGGAAATCATCTTTGAGCTGCTCGAAGCGGTGATCGATCAAGCCGCCTATCCATTAACTTTGAACAAACTGGAAGGCGATGCGGCTTTTTTGTATGCGGAGATAAATAGCGAGAATCAAGCCGAGGTTGCGCAGGATGTGCTTCATCAAGCACAGGAATTTTTCAAAGTCTTTTATGAACGCGCCCAGACCTTGTCAGTAGAGAGGTCTGATTGCAATTGTGATGCCTGTCAGCGTCTCTTTGATCTTAGGTTGAAAGCGATTCTTCATTACGGTGAGGCAGTCTTCAAAAAGATTCGCCAGTTTGAAGAAATCGCAGGTGAGGATGTAATCCTGATTCATCAGTTGCTGAAAAACTCAATTCCATCCAATGAATACATCCTGATGACCCAACCCTTTTATCAGCTTATTGGAAATCACGATGGTTTTCCCGCAGAGACGTGGCAAGAAACCTGCGATGTGCTGGGCGAGGTGACCATACACGTAATATACCCAGGCAACAAGAACAAACTCGACCACAATTAACCAATACATCTTTAAAATTTCTAAAGTATAAGGAAAATCTTATGGATTCAAAAAAAGAAATTACCGTCTATCGCACCGATTGGTGCGGGGATTGCAGGCGCGCAAAACGCATCCTGGAGGAACGGCAGATTCCATATCTTTGGGTGGACATTGAAAAAGATCGTGAAGGCGAGTCGTTCGTCAAAGCCACGAACCGAGGTAATCGCAGTGTGCCCACCATTATCTTTGGCGATGGCTCCATTTTGGTGGAACCAACCAACCCTCAGTTAATCGCCAAACTGGAATAAGGACTGCAAAGATTATGGGTGAATTTCTCGCGTTGTACTTTGAAAAAAGCATCGTCAAGCGCGCCAGCATTACTGCGGTTGTGGTGGGTGCAATAATGACTGTCATCAATCACGGTGATGCACTTTTAAAGGGACACTTGGATGGCACGCGGCTTCTCAAAATCATCCTGACCATACTTGTGCCGTATATCGTCTCCACTATATCAAGCGCATCTACCGTTCTAGTCATGAGAAAAGAACAGCCATAATATGGTCAGGTAATTCTTCACGGAACAGGTAAGATAAACTCGCAGATTGCCCTCTGTGGGGTAGAAGAACAGGAGAAGAATCATGTCAACTCTCAAAACCCTTCGCATTGAAAAAGACCAATTCTATGCGCGTCATCATCAAAGTCCGTTGACGCCAGCCCAGAAACAGCACTTCAAGGGACTCGACTATTTCCCTGAAAATGATGCCTTGCGCTTTGAAGTTGCTGTTGAACCTTCGTCCGCTTTGGAAAATGTCTTCATTCAGACCACAGGCGGACAACCGCAGACCTATCAGCGTTTTGGAAAATTTACATTCAGCGTTGATGGCCAATCCGCTGAACTCACGATCTACAAAAACAAGAATGGCTACTTCCTGCCTTTTGTGGATAACCTTGCAGGCAAAGAGACTTATCCCGCCGGGCGTTATCTCGAACCAGAGAAACTGCCAAATGGCAAATTTCTGGTGGACTTCAATCTGGCATACAACCCCTACTGCGCCTACAACGAACAATGGTCTTGTCCCATCACGCCTGCCGAGAATCGCCTAAAGGTTGCCGTGCGCGCTGGTGAAAAGATATTCAATCACTAAAAAGGAAAACAAAATGAACAAACCTCTTCATGTTACTGATTCTGAATTCGACGAGAAAGTTTTGAAATCAACCTCTCCCGTGGTCGTGGATTTTTGGGCGCCGTGGTGCCAGCCGTGCAGGATGATCGCGCCCGTGCTGGAAAATCTCGCAGGGGAATATGCTGATAAATTGACCATCGCCAAGGTTAACACGGACGAAAATCAACAATGGGCAAACAGCTATGGTGTCCAGGGGATTCCCACCCTGCTCTTCATCAAGGATGGAAAGGTTCTCGATACCATCGTTGGCGTCGCATCCATTACCGTCATCAAATCTAAAATGGACGGACTGTTGAAAGCCCCAGTGGGAGCCTAATCGTATGGCAAACGAAGAGAAGAAATACGATGTCGCCATCATCGGCTCTGGCATCGGCGGTTCAACCCTGGCGAGTGTTCTGGCTCGCCAGGGTTTGTCGGTGATTGTCTTTGAAGGCGGGCAACACCCGCGCTTTACGATTGGCGAATCGATGATCCTCGAAACATCCGAAGCCATGCGTGCACTCGCAGAATTTTACGATGTCCCTGAGTTGGCGTATTACTCATCGGAAAACTTCTACAACTACATCGGCACACAACACGGCGTGAAACGGCACTTTAGTTTTGTGCATCACACGCCTGGGAAACACATAGATGTTCAGAAAACCCTGCAAGCTGTGATTCCCAAAATGCCATACGGACATGAGATTCACATCACGCGGCAAGACTCGGATTACTTCCTGACCTCTGTGGCGATCTCGTATGGTGCAACAATCTTGCAGAACACATTTATCAAAGATATTAATGTTCAACCCGACGGCGTAGAGATCATTACCAATAAAGATAAAACCTATCGCGCCGAGTACATCATCGACGCGGGCGGGATGAAATCCATTCTTGCCCAGAAATTCAACTGGCGGCATCGTGATTTGATGTCGCACTCGCGTACGATTTTTACGCACATGATTGACGTGCCTGGTTTCAATGAAGTAACCATGTCACATCAGGAGTTCGGGCATCCATACCCGCTTTCGCAAGGGACGCTTCATCACATCTTCAAAGGCGGCTGGCTATGGATCATTCCATTTAATAATCATCCTGCGTCTACGAATCCCTTGTGTAGCGTGGGACTTCAACTTGATCCGCGCTTATACCCCCAACGCGATGACCTGACTCCCGAACAGGAATTCAACGAGTTCATCAAGCAATTTCCTGACATGGAAGCGCAGCTAAAAAACGCCAAACCCGTCCGCGACTGGATGAGAATTGACCGCCTACAATATTCCGCCCATCACATTGTAGGCGAGCGTTTTGCATTGCTCGCGCACGCCGCAGGTTTCATTGACCCACTTTATTCAAAAGGTCTGTATGTCACCCACGCGCAGATTTTCCTGATCGCAGACCTGCTGATCAAAGCCAAACAAACGGGCAATTATTCCGCCGAGGCATTTGCTTCACTTGAGCCGATCACTTTGGATTACATAAACATGCACGACCGCATTGTGGCAAGTTCATTCAAGTCCTGGCACAACTTTAAACTTTGGAATGTGTATGAAGTGCTTTGGCTGCTCGGCGCCTATCTTGAATATTTGAGTCTTGTCACCAATCGCTTCCGTGCCAGCAATCGGGATGAATACATTCAACTTATGCAGGGACACAAACTCGCGGGCGGCGGTTTTCCGCTCTTCTTCCAGATACAGGAAAAGATTGACGCATTGATGGATCAAGTCAACCCTGAGGATGAAGCGGATGTGGATCGCACCGTTGCCGAGATCAAGAAACTGTTCGCGCAGTTCCCGTGGATGTCGTCCGCCTTCAAGGATCTGCTCAATGGCAAGAATCATCTACCCGATAATAAAATAAGATTAAACCTGCTCAATCGCCGCGTTGGTTTCATGGGCAGCGGTGAATACCGCAAACATTTCTTCGGCGAAAAATCCATGCTGACGTTATTGAAGAAAGCAATTGAAGATCAATTGAAGTATTCAATTCCCGCGTTGAATCGCAGACGAAAAACACAATCCCGCCTCGCATGGCAGGTCGGAAAAAAATAAATGTTCGATACGCCGCTTCGTAAATTTAAAGACCAAATTGGCGCACCGCTGGCACGCAGCCTGAACCGCGTTTCTCCAAGTGTGATCACGGCGCTTGCGCTTGCCGCAGGTTTACTCGCCGCGTGGTTCGCATTCACCCAATTATATTTCGCTGCATTTGGATTTTGGATTCTTAACCGCATCCTTGATGGACTCGACGGCTTGATGGCGCGCATGCATGACAAGCAATCCGACTTCGGCGGATACGTGGACATCCTGACCGATTTTGTTGTCTACGCCGCGGTTCCCATCGGACTTGTAGTTGGTTCGCCTTCGGATGAGCATTATCTCGCCCTGATATTTTTGCTGGCGGTCTTCTATGTGAATACGGCTTCATGGATGTATCTGGCTGCCATTCTTGAAAAACGCGCCTCGCATGATGCCGATACACAAACCACCATTGTCATGCCTGCTGGCATCATTGGCGGATTTGAAACCATTATTGCCTACGGAATATTTTTATTATTCCCCGCTTACATCACTATTTTGTTTTCGATCTTTGCCGTGCTGATCTTCATCACCATCATTCAAAGACTCGTTTGGGCGAAACATAACCTGACACCTGGAACCTGAAACTTGAAACTCAAACTTAACTCCCCCGCCCCAAGCTTTACGCTTCAAACTGTCGAAGGCGAACAAGTCGCACTCAGCGAAGTTAGCAAAAACGGAAACGCCCTGCTCGTCTTTCTGCGTCACCTTGGCTGAATACCCTGCCGTGAACATGCCGCACAGTTGTGCGCGCGCCAGAACGAATTTACACAACTCAATACGCGTGTCTTTATTATCTCCTTTGGCACATTACCCGCCCTCCAGCAATGGATGAAAGAGACCTGCAATTCCTTTGATGTCCTGCTTGACCATGACCGCGCCGTTTACAAAGCCTACGGACTCGAACGTTCGCGCCTGCGTTCGTACCATCCGCGTGTGGTATGGATCTACATCAAACGTTGGTTTCAGCGCGGAGAATTTTTCGACTCACACGGAGACGATACATCCCAACTCGGCGGAGATTTCATCGTTGATTCGCATGGCATCCTGCGCCTTGTCTACCCCAGCCATGATCCTGCCGACAGACCCTCAGTGGAACAGTTGTTAAAGGTATTGAAGACGCTTTGAACACCCTCCCCACCCACCTCGTCATCAACGCCGCCATCGAAAAGAAATATGGCGCGAAAGCCAGCATTGTTAAATCTGCTTTTCTTTGGGGATCGGTCGCGCCTGATATTCCACTGGGATTATTGTCGTTGGGGTATGTTTTTTACAACCGTTACATCTCCGCCCAGCCCGTATCGGGAATGATGAACAGCGCTTTTGACAACCTGTACTTCAACAATCCCTTTTGGATTGCCAGTCACAACTTT
>JBDTWO010000102.1:0-17033 GCA_040006635.1 Chloroflexota bacterium | reverse complement strand
CAACCCATCGGCTTCCGCATTGAGTGGGGCGAAAAGACCCTCTCAGTCAGCGCGGCACAGGTCTATGACAATCGCAAGGAAAACAACAAGAACATCGGCACAGTGATCGTCTTCCGCGATTTCACACACGAAGCCGAAGTGGAAAAACTAAAAAGCACCTTTGTCGCCATCGTTTCCCACGAACTTCGGACCCCGCTCAACGCCATTCTCGGGTATGCTGAAATGTTCAAAGAAGCAGTCTACGGACCGATGAACGACAAACAAGTGAACATGGCAGAGCGCATTATGAAGAACACTCAACGTCTGCTGGGTCTCATCAACGACCTGCTCGACCAGGCGCAAATGGAAGCCGGAAAGCTGACCATTCACAACACGCCGCTTAAGCCCGCAGACTTGCTCGAATCTTTACATAGTTTATTGGACAAAACCGCTTCAGACAAACGCCTGAGGCTGACCAGCGAAATTGATGATGACCTCCCCGAAACCTTGCTCGGCGATGCCGCGCGCCTGCAGCAGATCCTGGTCAACCTGGTGACGAACGCCATCAAATTCACAGACCAGGGCGAAGTGCGCGTGAACTTACGGCGCACTGCTGATGCAAAATGGGGCATCGAAGTTGAAGATACCGGGCACGGCATTCCCGAAACAGACATCCCGTTCATCTTCGATACCTTTAGACAGGTCGAAGGCGCGACAACCCGCGTCCACGGCGGGTTCGGGCTGGGACTGTCTATCGTCAAACAACTGGTCAATCTGATGAGCGGCGGTGTCAAAGTGGAGAGTCAATTGAATGTCGGGACCAAATTCACTATTATGCTCCCCCTAGTAATTCCCTAACAATAATCTGGAGGACCCCATGAATGAACTGGCATTAATCATTGAAGATGACGAAGACCTGGCAAGTATCTTTTCAGAAGCCTTACGCGGCATCGACTTTCAAGTAGAACACGCCGCAGATGGACGACTAGCGCTGGAACAATTACAGAATAGCGCCATTCCCTTTCTCATTTTGCTCGACATGCATCTGCCCCACATCTCAGGCGGAGACCTGCTAAACCACATCAAACAAGACAAACGTTTCGAAAAAACCCTAATTGTGATCACAACTGCCGACGCACGGATGGGCGATATGTACCGGGACCAGGTGGATTTTGTTTTGATCAAACCGATCTCATTCGTACAACTGCGGGATATCGCCGCGAGGCTCAAACCCAGGCAAGCCTGAACAGGCAAGGTATCATCGAAACCCAATTAAAAAGACAAGAGTCCCAAAATAGCACTGGGACTCTTGTCTTTTGGGCAATTTCCGAAATTACAAAGTTAACGAATTGCCGATCTTGTTGAAGGTGTTATTGACTTTCTTGCCAAGTGTGGTCATAACAGCAATTACGACGATGGCAATTAAGGCAAGAATGATCGCGTATTCCACAAGACCCTGGCCTTTTTCTTTGGGAGCGAATAACATAGTTAAATTCCTTTCGAATAATAATTTTCTCTGAGAATAATTCTCAGCTAGCTTTAATATTATAACAATGGAATTGATGTTCACTACTTACAGGCTTGTTAGGTAGAATCGCGTCTTCCCAGGCAATAATCAGAACTCCGAGATTTTTGATCTCGGAGTTCTGATTATTAATCGTAAGAATACTGATAGCAGGAGAACTCTTCTCCAGACGGGGTATTTATTTTTACGGGCCAGTTGGTATCAGTCACTTTATAGGCATCCAGTCCCTTTTTGAGATTAGAAAAAATTCGATCAGCAGTGAAGCGCGAGAAATGAAAACCCTGCCAGGATACAGCGCTCTCACTTAGTTCACGGTCATAACGTTTACAGAATAAAGCCGCGCCCACCTTTTCACGGACAGCCATCGGCAGGGACTTGTTCTGGAACGCACTCGCCAACGCGGGCACGGCATCGTCAGACAAGTCCAGGAAATATTGAGCATCCAAATCCACCCGTCCTTGAGTCAGCGACTTATTAGCAGCACCGTGAATCTCACGCTGAACATTCTGTTTGACGATAAAGGCATCCACATTCAACAAGGTGAGAGAAATAACAAACCCAAGCGCAGCCAATACCAGCACCAAGCCAGCGGTACGCTCACGGCGCATGATCTCCAAGACCACAACCGTAACTAATAACAGAGCCAACCAGATCATGAACACATGGGTATAAGCGCGCAGACGTGAAAATCCATACGCGGTTTCGTAGAGCATGAGCCTTTGGAACGCTGAAACCAACATGACCAGCACCAATCCGACCAATCCCACCCCAAGCGCAGAAAATGTACGGCGCTGCGATTCGGTATCGCGCCGTGTGATTGCACCCAGTCCAAGTAATAAAAGCAAACTAAAGAAGGCAACTGCCACAAGTTCGCCAAAGCCTTTGCGGGCGTATTCAGCATAGGTATATCCCTCAATATGAATGTTCGCCTGCCCACCAAAGAAATATTGGAATTGGATCGCTACAAACGCCACAAATAAGATCACGACACTACCCAGCACGATCGTGGACTCTGTAAATCCGAGGAACGGTGCGAAGCGCGGTTTCTCTTCAACTTGCGCATCCGATTTTTGCGCGGCATGCAGAAAAATCCCGGCAAGCGCATACGCAAAGACCAGAATGTAGACGAGCCGAAAAATGTATTCGGGCAGGTTATTGATCCTGAACAGCGCAATAAATTTTTCAAAACGATTTGCAAAGATGGGATCCGCCGCAGAGAGCAGGGACGCAAAGATCGCGATGACCGGCAGGGCAATGACGATGCCCCGCACAACCGGCATGATATGCGTGTTCCGCTTCGGACTCGCTTCGGGTTGTTCACGCCGCACCTCAGCCATGAAACCAAGCGGACGCGCGATCATGCTGCCGAAGAGAGTCAAGTATCCGAGGAAGTAATCGACCAAACCAAAACGAGTCCATTGACCGCCGAGATAAGTGATGGTGAAAACACCCATGAGGAAGATGGTCATGGCCACTGACAGGAAAACTGTCATCGGTTCCTGACGGAAAAAGGTCATCGCAGAGAGGAAGATGATCGGAAGCAGAAGCAGGCTCGAGCGAGGCGCGAGGCGAAGCCCGTCTGCTTTGAGGAGGTAAATCCCAGTGACGAGGCAAAGCAGTACGTAGATGAAAAAATTGATGCCAGCGGGCTTTTTCCAAAAAAGAAAATCGAACGCCCAGCCTAGCAATATGACGATGAACCAGAAACGATTTGGGTTGGCTTTCATAGGGTCCTCCACGAAGAATTTCTACAAGGATAGCGCGGTGAGGCTTGCGGAGACTATCAAAAGGTATCAGAAAATCGCAATTTTGAAATACGGGAGCAAGCTCCCTGACTCCAGAGGGTATTACAACTTTATGAGAGTTGATTTCAGCCTATTGACATCCGATTTGAAATATGACATACTGCAACTATTCATTCAGGGGAACAACAATTAATTGCCATCCTAATGAAAGGAGGAGGTGATGTCTAACATGGATAGTAGTAACAAACCCAGCGCTGTGGCATCCCTCCTCAAGCAGTAAAAGGCAGAAAATCGCCTGACCTGCTAAAACGGGAAGCCACAGCGCCCCACCAGCGCCGTCCGAAAGGGCGGCGTTGTGGTTTAATTTTCCAGTCTAAATCACTGAGATACAGAGACGCTGAGAAAAACAACGGACCGCTTACGAAAGCATTTCTTTGCCACGGATTTACACAGATTTTCACTGATTTTTTTAAAATTTGTAATCATCTGATAAAGGGCGAACAAAACCTTTTACCCTTGTTTTTCTCAGGGTTTTCGCGGCTCCGTGGTTCAAAAAGCGTTCGGCTTATTCCTGACCAATACAGATTTTTTTTAAAATTCGTGCTAATTCGTGACATCGTACCCAAGGGTAAATCCGTGGCTGAAAAATTCAAAGGCGAACTTGCTTCACAACTTATGCAAGAGTTCTATTTTAAAAACTCCGTGGCTTAGTGTCTTAGTGGTTAGTGCTTTGAAGGTTGTTTGATCTAATTGTTAATTTTCAAAAAGGTAGCTATGCGTCTCCGAATGATATGCCCAAACCGCGAGCAGTGAGCACGGCATCTCCATCAACATCGACACGTTTGGGAACCGCGAATGCTTCTTCCAATGAGATATCGATAATCACGCCGGAACGCAAGGCGACCATACGATCAAATGTGCCGCTGGCGGCAAGACGCACAGCCGCCGCGCCGTAACGAGTCGCAAGCCAGCGGTCAAAAGGCGTAGGCGATCCGCCGCGCTGGAGATGACCGAGGACGGTCACGCGCGTCTCGAAGCCGCTCTTTTCAAGATACTCGCCTAAAATTTGACCGATGCCACCCAAACGCGGCACATACACTTCATCGCCGCCACGTGAAAATGCCTGCGCCCCACCCAGGGGCTTTGCCCCTTCTGAGATCGCAATGATGCTAAACAACGATCCGCGCTCAACGCGCTCGCGCACTTTGGCAACCACCGAGTCGAATTTAAATGGGATCTCGGGGATCAGGATCACATCGGCTCCACCTGCTACTCCGGAATGGAGTGTAATAAACCCGGCATCGCGTCCCATCAGTTCAAGCACCATCACACGATGATGTGCCTCAGCGGTGGTATGGAGTCGGTCAATGGCTTCAGTGGCAGTATTGAGCGCAGTATCAAACCCGAATGTGACGTCCGTGCCGCTGATATCGTTATCGATCGTTTTGGGGACGCCGATCATGGGCGCACCTTTTTGATATAACTCATGCGCGATCCGTAATGTCCCATCGCCACCCAGGACGAGTAATGCATCCAGCTTGAGGCGTTCGATCCCCTTGAGAATTTCATCGGAGACATCGATGGTCACTTCTTTGCCATCACGCATCACCTTGCGGGCATAAGGATTGCCACGGTTCGCCGCCCCGAGAATTGTTCCGCCACGCGATAAAATTCCGCGCACCGCTTCGAGTCCGAGTGGCATGACCCCTTTTTCATCAATGAACCCATCATAGCCATCGCGAATCCCAAAGACTTCACAGCCATATTGATTGATCGCAGTTTTGACTGCGGCTCGAATGACCGCGTTCAGTCCGGGTGCATCGCCGCCGCCTGTGAGAATTCCAATTCGTTTCATGGTTCGCTCCTTCCCATTGCAATCATACTCCAATCTAATCACCTTGCTTGCACGCAATCCTATATCCCCATATAATGAGCGGAATGGAAAATTCCCCCGCTCAATCCCGCATCAATAAAATAATCCGCTGGTTCGTGCCGCTCGCCGCCATACTGGCATTTAGCGCCTGGTTCTATATTGCGCCGCCCGGAATACTCGGCAAAGCCGACGCAGTCGGGTACGCCATTTGTCATCGCATTGGCGAACGCTCCTTTCACATCGGCGACCGTCAACTGCCGTTGTGCGCGCGCTGTACCGGCGAATTTTATTCGGCGGGTTTCGCGCTAATCTTTTTCGCCCTTGTAAGCCCTAAGAAAAGCGGCATGCCCGGCTGGAAACTTGGCGCTCCCCTGATCATCTTCTTCCTCGCGTTTGGCATCGACGGCTCAAACTCTTATTTGTATTTACTAAAGCAAACTGCGCACGGTGCGTTCGATAACATTCCCAATCTGTACATTCCCAACAACACCTTGCGCCTGTTCACCGGCAGCGGTATGGGCATCGCACTGGCATCCATTCTTTACCCGGCGTTCAATCAAAGCACGTGGAAAGTATATGACCCCAGCCCCGCGCTGACGTGGAAAAAATTGGGCATCCTGACGGGCATTGTCCTCATCATCAATCTCTTGATCCTGACCGACAGCGTCATCATCCTCCTGCCCATCGCCTTCTTGAGCGTGCTGGGCGTGTTATCCCTGCTCATTCTTGTTTTCAGCATGGCATGGCTGCTCATCATGCATCAGGAAAATATTTTCGACTCCCTCACCCAGATGTGGTTACCCTTCCTCGCCGGGACAACACTCACCTTTTTAATGATCACCGCGATCGACTTGCTGCGCTTCAAACTCACCGGAACCTGGGGTGGTTTTCCCCTGGGCTGATTCTCAGCTGGAGACTTTTCTATGCCTGAACTACTCACAGGAATCTTCACTGCCTTTGGGCTTTCAGCCAGTGCCGGTTTGAATGCCTACATTCCACTGCTCGTGGTCGGCTTGCTGGCACACTACACAAACCTGATCAACCTCACCAAGCCCTGGGATACGCTTGCCAATCCTTGGATCATTCTGATGTTGTGCATTCTCGTGATCATCGAAATGCTGGCAGATAAAATTCCCGCTATCAATCACATCAACGACCTGATCCAAACTGCCATTCGTCCAGCCGCGGGCGCGATTGTATTCGCCGCCAGCGCGCATGTGGTGACGAATGTCCATCCCGTGCTGGCATTGGCATGCGGGCTGCTCGTGGCTGGGACAGTCCACGTTGCCAAAGCCGGGGTCATGCGTCCGCTGGTTACTGCCACCACGGGCGGAATCGCCAACACACCCGTCTCCATCGCCGAAGATGTGACTTCAACCGTCCTATCCGTGATCGCGATCGTGCTGCCCATCATCATTGGAACCCTCATTATTGTCCTCGCTTCGTTCATCGTATATTGGTTGTATAAGCGTAGCGACGACAAACAAACAACCTGATATAATCCGAATAGTTATTTCATTTTTTCAAAACAGGAGTAGAAATCATGAACGACCAATTGCCCCCCGTTACTGAAGAACCCAAGAAAAACAACACCACCCTTATCATTGTTGCTGTCGTTGTTGTGTTATTGTGCTGTTGCTGTATAGCTGCTGCTGGACTGTGGCAATACGGTGACAAAATCTTGAGTTCTTTCCAATAAAATAATTTCATTCCCAACAATCGACCTCCGCTAAAACGGAGGTCGATTGGTTTTAAACAGAGTTCTTAATTCTTCCAGCCCATTCAGGGCATTCTGACTCAATTCAGCATTCAAGCTCAACGCCGCGAATTCATCCTCATCCAAAACAGTTTGTGCACCTTCCGCTGAAACCCATAGATCGAGAGCCAGGTCCACATACGAAACGACACCGTCTTCGATCACAGCGGGCATCCCCACGTTGCAATACCAACCTTTGATGTACCCATCATCACGGTCATGAATGGCAAAGATGTTATACCAGCGATCGGTGTAATAGTATTCGACAAAGCGGTCGCCTTGTTTGAAGACCACATCCATGAACGGCATATCGGCGCGGTCAAACAACGCTTCGAGTGTGATCATGTTTTCAGCATGATCCAATAAAACGCCTTCGTATTCATACGTCACTGCGCCAGCTGGATTCTTTTTCTGCACCTTAGTTTTCATGCGAGACATTCTACCTTAACTCGCACAGTAATTTCCTGACCCAGTTTCGGCGCTGCTCCCAAATAGACATAGACACCATTATCTAAAACGACTTTGAAACGGTCCTGCTGAAAGATAACATCTGCAACAACTCCGCTCAAAGTATTCGTCTCGTTCTCTACCGGTAACGGACGCACCAACAATTGGGCTTTATCACCCCTTGAATGTGCATGGGTGCATTTCACTGTAAAAACACCCTGCTGCGTTTGAAATTGATTCTGCGCTGCTACTTCAGCGTCCAGTAAACTTCCCAGCCCAAGAAACTCGGCAACAATCGCAGACTCAGGGTTACTCCAAACATCAGCTGGCGTCCCTGCACGGATGATCTTGCCAGCATGCAGAATCAAAACGCGGTCGGCAATCGTGAAGGCTTCTTCCTGGTCATGCGTGACATAGATCGCAGGAATTTTTGTGCGGTGCAGAATCATCCGCAATTCGTTGAGGAGGTCTTCACGCAGGGCACGGTCTAATGCGCCGAGGGGTTCATCGAACATCAATAAACGCGGACGAATTGCCAGCGCACGCGCCAGGGCAACACGCTGCTGTTCGCCGCCGGAAAGGTCAGTCACTTTTCGATTTCCAAATTCAGTGAGGCTGACCAAGTCTAACGAAGTGACTACGCGCTGATTGATTTCATCTTGTCCGAGACGGCGCATCTTCAAACCGAAGGCAACATTCTCATTGACGTTGAGGTGCGGAAAAAGGGCGTAGTCTTGGAAGACCAAGCCAAAGTCCCGGAGGTGAGGCGGGGTGTTCGTGAGGTCGAGTCCGTTGAAGGAGACGTATCCTGAGTCCGAAGATTCGAGTCCGGCAATAATCCGCAAGAGTGTTGACTTGCCACTGCCCGAGGCGCCGAGCAAACAGATCGTCTCTCCCTCCGCAACGGTGAATGAAATATCGTCGAGCAGCGGTTTGCCTTCGTAGGTTTTGAAAAGATTGCGGACTTCGAGCATTAGAACTCTCCGGTATTGGGAAGGCGAAATTTTTCAATGAACAGAATACTGATCAAGGCAAGCAGCATAAGGATGGTTGCCATCGCCATAGCTTGACCGTAATTCAAGCCGCCGGGCCGCGATAGGAAACGTCCGATGGCAACCGGGATGGTGGGATATTCCGGGCGGGCGATGAGGAGCGTGGCGCCGAACTCGCCGAGCGAAACGGTAAAGGCAAACGTTGCGGCGGCGAGCGTGGCACGGCGCAGGATCGGGAAATCAATATTTTTCCAAACTTCAAACGGTGAAGCGCCCAACGAAGAAGCGGCTTGCCGTAAACGCTGCGGGATGGATGCGATGGCAGGTTGAAGGGCGCGGATGACAAAGGGCAACGCCACTAAAGTATGTACAAACGGAACGAGCCAGGGAGAGGTCAGCCATTTGCCATAAGAAATAATAAAGCCAAGACCAAGCATCACAGCCGAGGCGCCCAGAGGCAACATGATCAGCGGGTCAAGGATTTTCTCGAGACGGGTTGGCTTGGCGAGTGCGAAAGCGGCAGGATAACCCAGCAATAGCGAGAGCACGATCGTCGCACCAGCATATCCGATGGAGTTCATGGCTGCTTGCATGGGCGGGACGTAAAATACCGAACCGCGGCGATTGACGAAGAGTTCGGTATAGTAATCGGTTGTGAAACCATATTGGACTGCGCCGCGTTGACCACGGTCCGCTTCGAGGCGGAAGAGGGAACGAATTGGGAGCGAGGCGAGAGGTAGAAGGAAGAAGGCAGAAAGCAGAAGACAAAAGATGGTGACGAAGATTCTTTCGCGGAAGGTTTTGGGTTTACGCAGGAATGTGGAGCGTGGGGCGAGTTGCGTAGTAACGTGTGACACAAAGCGCGTGTAAAGGATCGAGAAGATCAGGGTGCAGATCAACTGAATGACCGATAACAATGCCGCGACAGGCAGGTTGAGTTGTTTGACAGCTTGGATGTAAATTTCCACTTCGAGGGTTGCGTATTGCGAACCACCCAAAAGCAGAATGACGCCAAAGCTGGTGAAATCAAAAAGAAAGACCAGCAAAGTCGAAGCCAGCAATGCCGGGCGCAGAAGCGGGAAGATCACATACTGCCAAACGCGGGACGAGTCCGCGCCGAGGGAACGGGCGGCGTGTTCAAGCTTCGGGTCAAGGCTGGAGAGGGCATTACCAACAATGCGAATGATGATGGTGGTGTTGTAGAAAACATGGGCGATGAGAATCAGGATAAAGGGTGAAGGCTGTATCGGGAAAGAGGAAAGAGGAAAGAAAGTGGAAAGTAATCCGCGTTGACCGAGGAGCGCGTTGAACGAAGCTGCAACAACGACGGTCGGAAGCATGAATGGGACCGCTGTTAGGGCGCGCAAAACGGCTTTTCCACGAAAGTCGAAGCGGGCGAAGAGATAGGCGGAAGGAAGCCCGAGGAGAAGTGTGAGTAAGGTGGAGAGGGATGCTTGGTAGAAAGTAAAACGTAGTGCGTAATTGGTAATTCGTAAGTTTTCAGGAGTGAGGGCGTTGAAGTTGAAGGTGAGTAAAAGGATTTTGGAAAGAGGAAAGAAGAAAGCGATCGCGAGGAAGGAGAGAGGGAGAAACCAAAGCAAAAAACGAGTTAACCACGGAGACACGGGGACACGGAGTTTTTTTATGTTCTCCGCATTCTGTGGTTCTCCGTGGTTAATTGATTTATACATAAGTTTTCAGGTGGTCAGAAAATTGGGCGGGGGAACCTCGCCCCTACTTCATCACAACATCAGTCCAGGCTTGGATCCATGCATCACGCTTGGCGGCGATCACATCCGGAGCCAGCGTGGCGGGTTGTTCCGCAGCCTGGGCATATTTGATAAATGCCTCCGGCAACGCCGCTTTGGGATTTACCGGATAAACAAACATTTGCAATGGCATATCTTCCTGGAACTGCTGGCTCAACATAAAGTCTGCAAATTTTTCAGCGAGGGCGCGATGCTGAGTCCCTTTGAGGATGCCGACAAATTCAATTTGACGGAAGCAGCTGCCGGGTGACACGATCGAGGCGGTCGGCGCAGCGGTGAGCGGTTTCTCGGCGAAGACCACTTCCGCGGCTGGCGAAGTCCCATAGGAGACGACCAGCGGCTGAGGTCCCTTGCCGGAAGATGCGCTAAAGTTTGTATAGTAGGCAGTCTCCCAACCATCCACCACAACGAGACCGTTCGCTTTTAATGCGCCCCAATAATCCGTGAACGAATCGCCATACTGCGCGATGGTTGCCAGCAGAAACGCAAGCCCGGTTGATGAAGTGGCAGGGCTTTCCATGACCAACAGATTCTTGTATTCGGGTTTTTTCAGATCTTCAAGGTTTTGCGGCACGGCTAAGTTTTTATCGGCAAAGTAAGCCTTATCGTAGTTGATACATACATCCCCATAATCAACCGGCAACTCGCGATTAGACGCATCGAGCTTAAATTGATCCGGAATGTTTTTCAATTCAGGTGCAGCATATGCATCGAAAATATCCGCATCGAGTGCACGCGAAAGAAAAGTGTTATCCACACCATAAAGCAGGTCGGCAAGCGGCGCAGCCTTGGTGAGAATGGCTTTGTTCAACATGGCGCCAGCGTCGCCGCTTTTCAAAAACACGATCTTGGCATTGTTGGCTTGCTCGAACGATTGCACCACCGCTTCGCTCACCGCGAATGAGTCATGAGTAAGGACGGTAAGGGTCTGAGGTCCGGCGGGTGTTGATGTGGCTTGGGGCGCGCAGGATACAAAAAGAAAGCAGAGAGCGGAAAGTAGGAGTGTTATTTTTTTCATGTGGTCCTTTTCGAGTTATGACTTGCGAGTGTGAATGATAAGCAGGTCGCCGGATGAGATCTTAACGGTGGCGGTTGTGCCAATCAATTCGTTGCTGATGCCGCGTGTTTTTTCAGGATATAAAGTTTCAGATTCCAGCGCCCAGCGCAGTCCCTGAGTTTGGATGCCGTGGACGGGGTTGCCCCACGGAATCAGGGAGACGATATCTCCGCTTCGCCCGTGGACTTGAGCCTGCTTCCGGCAAACGAATATTTCTTCAGCCCCATCATCCAACCGTACGTCAAAGGTCAACAGTCGAACGTCGGTAAGCAACGCGATATTGCCGAGGGTCTGATCAAGGCGTCCACCCAGCGCGGCGATGATAATGATCTCACTGGGCTGGAGTTCAACGGCGCGATTGATGGCTAGTTCGAGGTCGGTCTCATTCTTATCACGCGGGTATAGCTCAATCGACACGCCAGCCAGCTCTAATTGCTGCCATTGATCCTTTTGGATCGAATCCATATCGCCGATCACGAGATTGGGCTGTAAACCCAAAGCTAACGCATGCCGCGTACCACCGTCTGCACAGATGCTGAAATCATCCGCACGCAGCAGAGCACGGACCTTATTGATGTCAGGTAAATCGCCGTTGGCAAAGATTAGGATACGTTGCATGTTTAAAAGGGATCTCTCCCTCACCGTGCCCTCTCCCGCTGGGAGAGGGTTTAAAAGAAAACCATCCTTGCGGCGGAGGATGGTTGGTTGAAAAGCAATATCCCTCCGCCAGCATGATCTGGATCAGGTAATGCGGGTTGAGCGTTATACGCTCCTCTCAGCCTGTAGATTTGCAGGCACCCCGTTCAGTTGTAGGTCAGTTATAAGATGGGCAGGTTATTTTGTCAACACAAAAATAAAGTCAATCAGCAAGCTGATTGACTCCAGAGTTTAGTTCCAGAGTTAGCGGACTCTGCGTTTCCATTCTTCTTTCATTTGCAATTCACTGGGGCTGACGCCTGAGTCAAGCGCCAGGTAATCTGTGAGCAGGCGGTTGAATCTGATAGTCTCATCGATCATTGGGAAATGCCCGGAGCCATCCAGAAAAACGGGATGGGTCATGGATGATAACGAGAAACTTTCATCCGGCGCGAAGATCGCAGGGTCTTTTTCGCCATACACCAGCAGGCAGGGAATGTTCAAGTTGCGGAAGCTGCCGTATAAATTGTCAGCTTGTAAACCGACCATCGAAGCGGTAACAGCCTGCCCGTCGGCTTTGGCGGCGTCTGATAAGGCAGTGGTCGCTTCGGGCGTACGCGAAGACAACCAGTCGGTCAACTCTTGGGGCGAAGCCGTCTGCATGCGCGGCGCAACAGCCTTTATATCCAGGGGACAGTTGATAGCCATCATACGGTCCACGCTTTGAGGGAAGCGGCTGGCGAACTTCATACCTACCAGGGCGCCCAACCCATGCCCAACGAGCGCGATCTTGCCGATGCCCATTTCGTTAAGGAACCGATCAAGTAATGTGGATTGTTGTTCAAGCGAGTAGCTCAATACGTTGTGCGCTGTATCTCCGAAACCCCATAGGTCGAGGGCGTAGGCGCGATAGGAGGTGGAGGTGACTTGCATGGAAGTGATCCAATACTTCCATGAGCCAACCCAACCGTGCAGAAAGATAACAGGGCGACCGCGCCCTAATACCTCATAATGCACAATGGAACTATCGAGAAGAATAGCGCTCAAACTTTATTTTCCAAATTTCGCCAGAATTTCTTTAACTTGCAGAGTCAACTGGTCAGGTGCAAATGGCTTCAACAAATACTTTTCTGCGCCTACATCCAGCCCCTGCTGAATTTCAGTTTCCTGTCCTTTTGCAGACAAAAACACCACTGGGATATCTTTTAAATCGGGACTGGCTTTCATAATTTTGCAGGCTTCGTAGCCGGTCATACGCGGCATACGCACGTCCATCAGGATAAGATCGGGGTTGACCTTGGGCGCCATTTCAACAGCCTCCTCCCCATTAGCTGCGGCAAAGACTTCATGCCCGGCAAACCGCAGGGTGAAAGCCACCAGATCTCGAATATCCCGTTCGTCTTCTGCAATTAATATCTTAGCCATTCAAGCCTCATTGTTTTTCATGCACCGGCAAGGTGAACGAGAAGGTACTACCCTCACCCGGAATGCCGCTGCTTTTCATCCAAATTCTTCCGTTGTGCATTTCCACAATCTGTTTGACGATGGAAAGACCCAAACCGGTTCCAGGGGTTGCCAACACAAGCGGATGTTCGCCACGATAGAAACGCTGGAACACACGCTCCTGATCTTCCAGAGAAATGCCAATGCCGTTGTCTTCCACATTCACCTGCACTTCATGTCCGCCATTCAAGGGTTGGATCTGAACTTTGATCGTGCCGTTCTCAGGTGTGTAATGGTAAGCGTTATAAATCAGATTCGCCACGATCTGCCGCACACGTTCCATATCGCCGTTCACGAACGGCAACTTCGCGGGCACATCCAACGAAAGACCCATCGGTTTGTTTTCTTCCTGTGAACGCCGCAGCACATCTTCGATGACATCTTCCGCAATCTCGCGCAGATCAAGGGCTTGCGGCGAAAGCGTAACGCGACCCGATTCGATCCGCGAAACATCCAGCAGGTCATTCACCAAAATGTTGAGGCGTTCGGTGTTGCTCTTGATAATGTTCAAGAAGTGCGTCTGATTTTCATTCATGGCACCCGCCGCACCCATCAAAAGGACATCGGTATAGCCGCGAATGGAAGTCATTGGCGTGCGAAGTTCATGGCTAACCGTTGCCACAAACTCAGATTTCAAGCGATCCACTTCCACTTCATGGGTGATATCACGGAAGATGGATACGGTTCCGAGGAAGTCGTTTTGCAGGATCACAGGCGCAAGGTGGACCAGGATAATCCGTCCATTTTGCAAATCGAGTTGTTCAGCAAAGGTCTCGCCATCGTAAGAAGCTGGTGTGTCTGACCAGTCGCGAATGGTTTGCATCCACGAACTAGCAGCTTTACCGAACAAGCCACCAAATACATCCAGAGACTGTCCAACCACACGACCTGATTCCAAATCGAGAATGTCTTCTGCAGAACGGTTCATAAACGAAATGCGGTTATGTCCGCCTGTGACCAGAACGCCGTCTGCTACTGCTTCAAGGATGGCTTGCGAGCGACTGGCATCTTCCTGTTCACGCCGTAACATGCCGCCCAAGCGCTCAGCCTGATCACGAATAAGCTCATACAGATGCGCATTATTGATGGCAACCGCAACCTGACCGGCGATGGCCTTAACCACATTTAAAAGTTCAGCACTGAAGTATCCCGGCTTACGATGGAAGACCATCAATACGCCGATGACATCTTCAGCCACCAGCAAAGGCATGACGATGGCACTGCGATGCTCACGGGAAGACGAGGTTGTTTTCACCCAGCGTTGATCATCGAGCAGATCCTGGATGAGCGCAGGTTCGCGATTCTCGACAACCCAACCAGCCAAACCTTCGCCGATCTTGAGCTTGAAGCCGCGTCCCTCGCCGCCGATCTTATCGGTGAGATAACCGTAGCCCGCTCGGTAATGCAACATATTGTCCTCAACACTCCGCAGCATGATGGTACCTTGCTCCGCACCGATCGCATCATTTAGCAATGCAAGCGTACGATTGAGGGCACGATCAAGATCGAGGCTGGAGGATACTTCGGTCAGAATGCGCAGAAGTGTTTCGGTATTCTGCTGTTCACGCTGTAGTTGCGCGGTACGCTCAACTACACGTTGCTCAAGCTGTTCTGCCAGACGCTGGGTCTCATTGAACAAACGACCGTTTTGGATAGCGACAATTGCCTGATTTGCCAATGTGCTGAGCATCTGCAAATCATCCTCAGAATAAATATTGGGCTCATAACTTTGGGCAGAGAGCATGCCCACCGTCTTACCGCCAAGTACCATCGGCACAGCCAAAATGGAAAGCGGGGTACTGGGCTTTCCATACGTAATGCCACCCATATTTTCCACTGTCTCAGCGCCATGCAACAACAAAGCTTCGCCCGAGGATATGACTCGTCCGCTTAACCCCTGATCCAGCGGAATACGAGTGATCGGGGAGCGCTTGTCATTATCCACAAGATAAACGCCTTCAATATCATTAGCAGTGTCATCCAAAAGGCTAATGACAAAAGATTCAACCGGCATGAGACGCTTCGCAGCATTATGCACTGCCACATAGATCTGTTCGGGATCCAGGTTCGCACCTACCTGATAGCTCGCTTTGTTAAGCGTTGAGAAGCGGTCGGCTGTCAGCAAAGTAGATTGGTATAAACGTGCGCTCTCCAAAGCGATGGAGGCTTGATTGGTCAAGGTGCGTGCCAATTCGATCTCGGCGAGACTAAATCGCACAGAGGTGGTTTGATGAACAAAGATCAACGCCCGCAGGTATGATCCGCTTGTAAACGGCAGGACGAGAAGCGATTGAGTCCCTTCACCCAGGAAACTACTTAAGGGTGTTAAGTCTGGTTCAGAATTAACCGCATCAGTCACGAACACGCCCAGGGATTCTTGCAAACGCTGGAAGATGGGCGCATCTGGTAACGTGGCAGGCAGCTTTGTCTTGCTTTTGGGAGTCGAAAGTTTCCAAACAGCTTTGCCACGCTCGAAAGCGACCACTGAAATGCGCGGGGCATTCAATGCATCCTGCAATTCACGGGCAGTTAGGTCAAGGATCTTATCTTCTTCCAACAACCCGCTCAGCGCAGACGAGAAGCGGTTGAGCAGAGCAAGACGCTGCGAACGCTCATCCAGCTCACTAGCGCGGCTGGAACTATCCTCGAACAATCTTGCATTTTCAAGAGCAACCGCCGCCTGACTGGCAAACGTCGTCCCAACCTGCACATGTTCACGTGTAAAGGCGTACGCCTGCCACTTTTCAAGCGCCAACACGCCGATCACTTGATTCTTTGAAACGAGCGGCAACCCCAGCCAGGATAAACGCGGCGCTTCCAAAGTTGGAAAACGCGGATCCTGCCGAACATCGCCAACCAGCAAACCCTGACCGGTACGAATCATTTCTTTAAACAGCGCAGCGCCATCGACGGCGATAGTCAAACCCAAACGCCGGTCTGTATCCGGGAAACCGCGCGCAGCAGCAACAGTGAGACGATCTTTTTCACGCAGCCAAAGCGTGGCGGTATCGAATGGGATCACAGGACCAAGCTGATCCAGTAGCGAAGCGATCAACTCATTGCTTTGCAGGCTGGAAGTGAGATTCGTCGCCGCATCGGTCAACGCTTCAAGTTGCGCCGCACGTTCCTGGGTAGCTTGCACCAAGCGGACGTTTTGGAGCGACAGACCAACCTGTTGAGAAAGTGAGAGCAAGAGCGTCTCATCATCTTCTTTGAAGGCGGCCGGCGTGTTAAAGTTATCCAACACGAGTACACCAATGCTTTGGTCACCAGACTGGATCGGGATCAACAAACTTGAAACCGGCAAACGTCCGCCAGTTGCCTGACGATACAGCAACAAAGCTTCGGTTGAAAAAGTATAGTCGCGCGTGAATTGGATTTCATCCACCCGCATGGGCTGCTTCGTATCAAAGACCTGTCCCGGCAGAGACTCGCCCATCTGATAAGCAATGCGTTTCATCGCATCGTTATCGGCATAACCAGAAACCGCCTGAGGAACCAGCTGGTTGGCATGTTCGTCCCATAGCAGAACAACACCAGCATGAGCAACACTCAAAGCGCGACGGGCGCTTTCCAACAACGAACGAACGATACGGTCTGCATCCAACCCGCGCAATTGGCGGCTGAAATCAAGCAGGAGGTTCACTTCCTGCAACCGGCGCCGGGTTTCATTGAGCAGGGAGATGTTCTGTAAGATCACTGAGGTCTGGCGCGCGATCTGGTGATACACCTGAAGGTCTTCAGATGTAAA
>JBDTWO010000101.1:0-17149 GCA_040006635.1 Chloroflexota bacterium | reverse complement strand
GCTGAAAGCGGAGGTTCTAATGCTGGGGTACAAAATTTTGAGGTCGGAACTTATAGCCATACACAATCAATCCGCGTTCGTCGCCGTCGTTGCGCATTTTGCGGGTGACCATTTCAACGGGCATGCCGATCTCGACGGCGTTATTGTCCACGTCGGTGAGTTGGGCGGTGATCATGGGACCTTCGTCCAGTTTGACCAATGCCACAGTGTAGGGGGCGTTGGCATCGTAGCCGCTGGGGGCTTCGTAGACGGTGGTGTAGGAATAAACTTCACCTTTGCCGCTAAATGCAAATTGTTCCTTGGCTTCGTCGCCGCAGTTCGGGCAGACATCGCGTGGGGGGAAGATCTTGTAGTCGCAATGGGGGCAGACTTCGCCGACCAGTCCATAGCGTTGTTTCTTGAGTCTCCAATGTCGTGGGATTTCCATAGGGTTAAGTTCCTTTCTAAACTTTCTTTCTGTTAGCCTAATTCTATCCGGCGGGACTCTCAAAGACTCTCAGACTGGTTTCCTTGCTCAAACGTAATTTGGAGGTGTGGCTCAAGAATCGCTGAGATAGCGCAATTTGAGCTTAAAAAGCAACAGTGTGGACTTTTTCAAATCCACACTGTTGTTTGTAGCATTTTTCGAGATTAGTCCAAAAGATCTTTCGGGATGTTGCCGCCGTTGTGAGCGATCTGGCGGAGGACTTCCTTGTGTAGCCAGGTGTTCATCTTGGCGGAGTCGCCCATCAGTTCAGCGGGACAGCCGAGTTCAACAGCCATTTCCTTGCGGGCTTCAAAGCTGCTTTCGAGGTCGAGCAGTTTCAGAAGATCGACAATTGAGATCTTCCAATCCAGACCTTTCTTCTCGGCGGCAAGTTGCTCCAGGTGTTTGACCACGTCCACTTCAGAGATCGGAGCGGGGGCGGCGGGAGCCGCAGGTGATTGAGAGACATACATGTGTTGTTGAGCTTGATCCATTTCAGCTTTTGCAGAAAAACTCGGAGCAGGGGTGACTGGGGCTGCAGGAGCGGCAGGTTTTGCGGCCGGTACGGCCGGTTGTGGCATAGCTGCGACATTCGGAGTAGGGGTTGTAGCAGTTTCAGCCTTTTTGATGCCCAATTTGGTAAGAATTTTTGAGAAGAGACCCATGGTGATTCCTTTCTTGAATCAGGTAAGAAATAGAATTCATGTATGATTTTTTCATGAACTCTTGTTTGTTCATTATAAATTACATTACTATTATTTACTGTTTAATTTTTGTTAATAAATGCGAGAGGCTTTCGCAAGCCGGTGCTTGACGAAAAAATATTTGCGGATGGGGAAATGCCTTTCGAAGCGCATCCAGCTTCGGCTGAGCGCGAAGCGGATTTTCATCCCATCGAATATAATGACTGCAATGAAAATCCTGTTGATCAATCAAGCTTTCGTTTCACCCGATGAGCCGGGACATACGCGCCATTTTGAGATGGCGAAGTTTTTGCAGGCGCGTGGACACGAGTTGGTGATCGTCGCCAGCGATCTGAATTATCAAACCGGCGAGCGGACGGTGGCGCGCAAGGGCGTGTTTGCCGAGCAGAATTTTGACGGGGTGCGCGTGCTGCGTTCGTATATTTACCCGGCGCTGCATCGCAGTTATTTTTGGCGCATCATTTCGTTTTTTAGTTTTATGTTCAGCGCGGTATGGACGGCGCTGCAGGTGCGCGATGTGGATTTGGTGATGGGCACGACGCCGCCGATTTTCCAGGCGGTTTCAGCGTGGTTCGTGGCGTGGATACGGCGCAAGCCATTTTTGCTGGAGGTGCGTGACCTGTGGCCCGAGTTTGGGGTGAGCATGGGTGTGTTGACGAATCCGGTTTTGATTGGGCTGGGTCGCTGGCTCGAGAAATTTTTATACGCGCGCGCGACGCATATCTTGGTGAACTCGCCTGCGTATAAAGAGTATATGATCGGCAAAGGCGTGCCGGAAAAGAAGATCACGTACATCGCCTATGGCACAGACGTGGACATGTTCAACCCGCAAGTGGATGGCTCAGCGATTCGTGCAGAGTTGGGATTGCAAAATAAATTCGTCGTGTTGTATGCGGGTGCGTTGGGACAAGCGAATGATATCGATACAATCCTGCGCACGGCTGAGCGATTGAAGAGTAACGACAAAATTTATTTTGTCCTATTCGGTGATGGCAAAGAACGGACTCGACTCCAATCCGAAGCAGAGCAGATGAAACTATCGAATGTGATCTTTGCAGGTGTGCGCGCCAAAAAGGAAATGCCGCGCGTCGTCGCCTTTGCGGATGTGTGTCTCGCTATCTTGCAGGATATTCCCATGTTTCGTACTACATATCCGAATAAGGTCTTTGATTATATGGCGGCGGGACGGGCGACCGTGCTGGTCATTGACGGTGTCTCGCGTCAGTTGATCGAATCATCGAATGGGGGGGTGTATGTGCAACCTGGTGATGATGAAATGTTGGCAAAAACAATTATAGAACTTTCGAAGGAAGGGAATCGTGTTCAGCAAATGGGACAGAACGCCCGCGAGTATTTAGTCAAACATCTCGACCGCCGCGACAAGTTGAATGAAACGCTGGAGTTGTTGAAAAGGTTGGTTGATAGATAATGTCGTTGCGAGGGCGCTCTTGTTCTTTGCCCGAAGCAATCTCCTCGTTAGTAGGAGATTGCTCACTTGCACCTGGCGCAAGTGCAGGTGTCGTCGGGCTACGCCCTCCTCGCAATGACATATAACAGGAATTTATGAAAATCTTCGTCACCGGCGCAACTGGCTTCACTGGTTCGCGCGTCGTCCCTCTCTTACTCAAAAGCGGATACGAAGTCCGTTCTCTTTACCGTGCCTCCAGTGACCGTTCCTCGCTGGCTGGTCTTGATATCGAATGGGTGTTGGGCGATTTTTCCGACTCGCAATCATTGACCTCCGCCATGCAAGGGACAAATGCCCTCATCAACATTGCCTCGCTCGGCTTCGGTCACGCGGACTCGATTATCAGCGCGGCGACCAAGGCTGGAGTACGGCGGGCTCTTTTTATCAGCACGACTGCCATCTTTACGCAGTTGAACGCGGGGAGTAAAAAGGTGCGGCTTGCTGCGGAACTTGCCATTCAGAACAGTTGGTTGAACTACACGATCCTGCGCCCGACGATGATCTATGGCAGTGACCGTGACCGCAACATGTGGCGGCTGATTCGGTTCATGCGGTATTCTCCGATTGTCCCGATATTTGGTGATGGAGAATATTTACAGCAGCCCATCTACGTGGACGATGTCGCGCAGGCGCTGGTGAGTTGCCTATCCAACGACCAAACGATTGGCAAGAGTTACAACATCGCCGGGAAGCAGGCGTTGACCTATAATGAGGTCATTAATACGATTGCCAAAGGGATGAACAAGCACGTGTGGAAAATTCACGTCCCATCGAAACCGGTCGTCTCCCTGCTGGGACTCTTCGAGCAGATAAAGATTTCATTTCCCATCAAAGCGGAGCAGGTCTTACGGCTGAACGAGAACAAGGATTTCAGTTACGCCGAGGCGCAGAGGGATTTTGGGTTTAGTCCATTATCGTTTGAGGAGGGGATTGAGCTTGAATTAAATTCCCGGTAATTTAATGGTTGTCTATTTCAGCTTTTCGCGAGAAGGGTTACAATAAGTTTCATAGACGATTACAAAGCTTGCTAACAACAAAAGTGATTTTTTCATCTTCTTACTCATAAATTAAGTTTGTTCTGAATATTTGGTGACTTCTAGGGACTACCTAGCATGGATTCTCTTTACTCAGATCCCCTGTAAATTTTTTATGAAAAAGAGCCAACGAAACCGGAAGGAATCACTATATCAAACCGCCTTTGACGCGCTGGCAGATGGGATAATCATTCAGGACGCTTCAACAGGCTTGGTAGTGCACGCTAATCCGTCTGCTGTAAAAATGCACGGCTATGCTCGCGAAGAATTTGTTGGTTTTCCATTTACCAAGTTTATTCATCCCAGCAACCATCATTTGTTAACCCTCTACGCTGAGACAGTTCAAGCTGGAAATATATTTGAGATATTGGCAGTTCACGTGCGCCAAGATGGTTCGTCATTTAACGCCGAGTGGCGCGGAACAGCGTTCACTTATCAGGGTCAGCAATATTGGCTTTGTGCAATTCGCGCTGTTAGTCAGCGTATTGAAGAAGATATGATTCGTAGAATGGTTCAGGAACGGACCCATGAACAATCTGCATTACTTGAAATATCTGAAGCCTTTGCATCTGCACTTGAAGTTAAACCAGGTTTTATTCTCGAACAATTCCGAGGGATCATAGAATATACTCATGCGGGACTCTTCGCCGTGGAAGAATCTAACTTGATCGTTTTAACCACCCACAATCCAAAGGAGTTGGAACAAGCACCGCCTCTAAACATACATCTGGATGTTCCCGAAACCTTAACGTCATTATTTGCCAGGCAGCGTCCGATTCGCATCGCGGATGTGTGGGGTGATGACCCAGCCGCAGAGTTCCTTAGGTCATTCCTTATTAATGAGGCGGCTGCAATGTTACGAGATACTCAATCCTGGATGTGGGTACCCCTGGCAGTAAAGGGTCGAGTTATTGCAGTCATAGGTCTGGCACACTCGGAACAGGGCTACTTCAAATCGCATCATGCGGATATGGCCATGACTTTGGCAAACCAGGCTGCCATTACGCTGGTCAACGCGGAACTATTTGAAGATGCACAATCACTTGCTATATTACAGGAGCGTCAGCGTCTCGCACGCAATCTGCACGATGCGGTGAATCAGTCACTGTTTTCGGCCGGGTTGATCGCCGAAGTGCTTCCGGCTTTATGGGAACAGGATCAGGATGACGCGCGACGTTCGCTGGAAGACCTGCGTAACCTCACACGCGGTGCGATCGCAGAAATGCGTATGTTGGTATCGGAATTAAGACCGTTGGCGCTCATCGATAATAATCTAAGTGATCTTTTGCATCAATTAGCCGACGCATTCACTGGCCGCACAAATATTCGTGTGACTGTAACGATCACAGGTGAAGATATTCTGAGCAGTGATGTGCAGGTGGCGGTCTATCGGATTTGTCAGGAGGGATTAAATAATATTGCCAAACATGCGGCGGCCAGCCGTGTAAGGATCAAATTGCAATATACTGCAGGCAAAGTGGATATGCATATTCAAGACAATGGACATGGTTTTGACTCGAGTCTTTCAGTGCCTGGTCACTATGGACTCAGTATGATGAACGAACGTGCCGAATCGGTTGGTGCGAAGTTAGAGATCATGAGTCGGCCAGGCAAAGGCACAGTGATCATCTTTCGTTGGCAGGAAACCTCAGAACAGGAGAATGCATCATGAAGAAGAACTCGTCTGACCCTATTCGTGTCGTGATCGTTGATGATCATTTGATGGTGCGCCGCGGCTTGGCGACATTCCTGAAGGTTTCTGAAAACCTTGAACTGGTGGGTGAAGCAGATAGCGGCGAATCTGCCATCCCGCTTTGTGTAAAGCTCCAACCCGATGTAGTGCTGATGGATATGGTGATGCAGGGTATGGATGGCGCAGCAGCTATGCGCCTGATTCGCAAGCAATGCCCATCAGTACAGATCATTGCATTGACAAGTTTCAAAGATGACATCTTTGTTAAAAGCGCCCTCCAGGCTGGGGCGATCAGCTACCTGCTCAAAGGCGTATCTGCCAGTGAACTTGCCCAAGCCATTCGGGCAGCACACGCCGGGCGTCCAACGATTTCAGCGGAAGCTACTGAAGCTCTTATCCATGCTGCCAGCCAGGAAGTGGTTTTGGGACCCAGCCTGACCGAACGTGAGCATGAAGTGCTTTTGTTAATGGTCGAAGGACTGAACAATACTCAGATCGCTGGAAGGCTGACTGTAAGCCCATCAACGATCAAATCGCATGTCAGCAGTATTCTCGCCAAGCTGGGAGTCGCAAGCCGGACTGAAGCAGTGGCACTGGCTGTACGCCACAAACTGGACGCTCCCAACTCAGACTAAATTTCCCCCAAGTGGTGGAGAAAAATATTCCCCAGCCGTAGGATACGGCTGGGGAATATTTATTATAAGATTTGCAACATGATGCGCGTTTTCATTGCTAACGCAAAAGCAGAGGAACGATCGGCTTTACGGTTTATGTTGTTGAGTCTCAAACTGGAGGTTGTTGGTGACGCCTCGGATTGGCAGACCGCTTTAGCCAAGGCTCCTGCTACAAGCTTTAACCTGTTACTTGTAGATTGGGACCTGTTGCCTACCGATGCTGTCACCAGTCTTTCTGCATTGCGCCAGGCATGTTCAAATGCGATCATCGTTGTACTCACCAGTTACCTGGATGCCCATCAGCAAGCCGCACGATCAACCGGGGCGGACGCTTTTATAAGCAAAGGTGAAATACCCAACCGCCTGGCAGATCATTTGCTCGCCATATCCAGGAATTTGAATTCGAATGAGACAACGCGTAGTGAAAACGAATCTCAAAGTATTCCAAGGAGTATCTCATGAACAAACATATTCTCGAAGGTAAATGGAAACAGGTACGCGGCGAGGCAAAGGCTTGGTGGGGCAAACTCACCGATAACGACCTTGATCGGGTTGCCGGTAAATTTGAAGTTCTTGTCGGCTTGCTGCAGGAAAAGTACGGTTATACCCGTGAGCAGGCAGCCGACGAGATCGACAAGCGTGTGACCGATTACGAAGCTGCACTGAAAGATGATCTTGAGACGGCTTCAAGTTCCAAATAACTGCTTGATGAGGCCGGGGTTTGAAAAACCCCGGCCTCACTTTATAGGAACTCAACTATTTTCTGGAGGACGAAATGACAGACGAAAACAGAGTAACAGAAGTAAGGTCAGTACAGGCTGAGCCGGAACGTGGATTGCGTATCTTCACCTTCAAGGCTACTCAACTGGTTTGGCTGCTTTTCGGAACACTTGAGACTTTGATCGCATTGCGGATCCTACTTAAGTTAATTGCAGCCAACCCAGCCAGCCCCATTGCGGCTTTGATCTATGCGTTCACGGATTTGTTTCTGTTTCCCTTTGCTGGACTGACCCCCACCCCCGCAGTCGGCGGCATGGTGTTGGAACTCTCATCCTTCTTTGCCATGGTGATCTACGCCTTGATCGCCTGGGCGATCGAAAGAACGATCTGGGTCATCTTCTACCGTCCACGCGGACCGGTTGTTGAAGTTACGCGGCGCAGCGAACATCGTACTCACTAAATACCACGCTAAAAATTAAAAGAAAGCGAGATAAACATGGACAAATATACTCACGAACAAGAATCCAATACAAAACACCCGGCGAACTTTTTAACGGGAGTGCTGGTGGGCGGTGTGGCTGGCGCAGTAACTGCGCTGCTATTCGCCCCACAGTCAGGTCAGGAAACTCGTCAGCAGATCCAGCAGAAGGCTGCGGAACTGCGCGATCAAACAACCTCGACTGTTGAGAACACGGTTGCCCAGGTTCAGAGCAAGGCGAGCCAGCTCAAATCTGACCTTGGTGAAAAGGCAACGCATCTAAAACAACAAGGGCAGGATGTGCTGGTTGAACAGCTTTCTGCTGCCACTAAAAAAATTCAGGGCAATTAGAGTTCGACCAGCCCTGTTTATGTGTGTCATTGCGAGAGGCGCGAATGTTTTCGACCACCGCTGTGTGAGAAATGATCTCGCAATGACACATCAAACTTAAATCATAAGAGGAGAATACCATATTAGAGACCATCATCGTAATCCTGCTCATCTTGTGGTTGTTAGGCTATGTAGGACCTGTTTCTTTGCGAGGTGCAGGCAATTTTATCCACGTATTGCTTGTCATCGCTCTGATCCTGATTGTCATCAGGCTGTTGTAGTAACCCTTGAAAGGAAGGCATCCCATGAAAAAATGTAAAGACGTAATGACGCAAAACCCGGTTTGTTGTTTGCCCACAGATACCGTTTCAAAAGCTGCGCAATTGATGAAGAGGGAGGACGTGGGCTCAATCCCTGTGATCGAAGATAAAGAGACCATGAAACTGATCGGTATTGTGACTGACCGCGATCTGGCGCTGCAAGTTGTGGCTCCTGAGCGTGATGCCAGATCAACGCAGGTTGCAGATGTAATGACCTACGCGGTCATCACCTGCCGTGCCAGTGACGACGTGCAGAAAGCCCTGGACACCATGTCACAACATCAACTACGGCGCTTGCCGGTGGTCGATGGCGATCAGCGCATCGTTGGGATCATCTCTCAAGCTGACATAGCGACTCGGGTTGAGAAATCTGAGGAAATTGCTGAAATGGTGAAGGAAATATCTCAACCGACAGCGTAGGATGTTCCTCTACAACAAAAAACAGGCGACCAAGTCGCCTGTTTTTTGTTGTTCTCGTTTAGAATCAAAGTAGAGCAGGTCTTACGCCTGAACGGGAATAAGGACTGCGCAGCTACGCTGAAGCGCAGAGGGATTTTGGATTTAGTCCATTGGCGTTTCAGGAGGGGATTGGGCTGGAATTGGGTGACCTCTGAATTAGATGAAAACTAGAAAAAAGTCTTAGAGAGGGGAAGGTATAATTCCGATAATGGAAATTTTAGATTTGGTTGCATACAGTTACGAGCAGGGAAAACGTATCCTTGAAAAGCGAGAGACTAATACTCTCAAGGAACACGGTCAATTTCTCACACCTCCATCTGTTGCTCGTTATATGGCAAAACAACTGGGGCAAATTCAAGGTGGCGCATCTCTGCTTGAGCCTGCGATTGGTTCTGGAGTCTTAGTTTGTGCTGTGATTGAACGGTTGATTGCTGAGAAACAATCACTTGAAATTTCGATTACAGCCTATGAAACAGACAAAGAGTTGTGCGATATAAGTCGTGAAGTTTTGAAGGTTGCAAGCAAGAAAGCGGAATTGAATGGAATAAAAATCAACTGGCAAGTGTGCCATGAAGATTTTATTCTTGCTTGTTTGCCAGATGAGCAACCTTCTTTGTTTGCTTCAAAGGAATCAAAACAAAAATCATTTACTCACATAGTTAGCAATCCGCCTTATTTCAAGCTCAATGTGGACGATAAACGAGTAAAAGCCGTTTACCGGAAACTCAACGGGCATACGAATATTTATACATTGTTCATGGCGCTTTCTGCAAAATTGCTTATGTCGCAGGGTAAAGCCTGTTTCATTGTTCCGCGTAGTTTTTGTTCCGGCGTCTATTTTTCAGAGTTTCGCCGCGACTTACTCAAAGACGTAACACCATTCTCGCTACATGTATTTCAATCTCGAAACGATGTTTTCAAAGGCGACGAAGTTCTGCAGGAGAATGTGATTTTTGCTTTTGAGAAATTGTCCCAACCTCAAGAACATCGTTATTGGGCAGGGTATGTCAACATTTCATCATCCAAAGATGACAAGAGTCTAGAAGATGGAATCATTTCCCGCCAGGTTTCATACCAACATTTTTTGAATGACCACAATGGATTGCTCCTGTTTCGAGTGCCAACAGGAATGCTCGACGAGCAAATCCTTGATGCGGTTGATAAGTGGGATGGTTCGCTTGAAAAATATGGTTTCCAGGTTTCAACAGGTCGTGTTGTTCCTTTTCGTGCAAAAGAATTATTGAAAGAAAAAGTCAAAGCAGGTAATGGAACTGTTCCCTTGCTTTGGATGCAAAACGTCAAGCCGTATCAAACCGAATATCCACTTGATGGATTTGATAAACCACAAGCGATTTTGGCAAATGATCCATCTCTACTTGTGCCCAATGCAAACTATGTTTTATTGCGTCGTTTTAGCGCGAAGGAAGATAAACGTCGTCTCGTCTCTGCGCCATTTATTGAAAAAAAGTTTGAGTTTGAGCAAATTGGCTTTGAAAATCATTTAAATGTGATTTTTAGAAAAAAAGGGATGCTCTCAATTTCTGAAACAATCGGACTTTCTGCTCTCTTGAATAGCGCAATCATTGACCGCTACTTTCGAATTGTGAATGGAAATACTCAAGTTAATGCGGCGGAATTAAGAATATTGCCTCTACCTCCATCAGAAGTGATTAAAAATATTGGTGAAAAGCTTCAAAAAGCCAATAATTACGAGTCCGAACAAGTTGATAATATTATTTTCTCAACACTTTGGGAGTCCAATCTTCTCACTGAAGAATTTCCAATGATACAGGAGACTAGAATTACGATGGGAAAAATTGAACAGGCACAGGAAATTTTAGAAACAATTGGTTTGCCCTCCGCGCAACAGAACGAAATCTCAGCGTTGACTTTGTTGGCATTGGCTCAATTATCAGAAAAAAGCGCATGGAAAGATGCTGCAAATCCAATGTTGCGCGTCCATGATATTTTGATTGAGATTAAGCAAAGATATGGGCGCGAATATGCAGAAAACAGCCGTGAGACAATACGACGTAGGGTTTTGCATCAGTTCGTACAGGCTGGAATCGTAATTCAGAATGCAGATGACCCAACAAGATCAACAAATAGCGGCTTGAATAATTACATGTTATCCGATTTTGCGTTGGCGGTAATTCATGCCTATGGAAGTTCGAAATGGAAAGCAAAGGTAAAGGACTTTGGTGACCAACAAGGTAGGTTGCTGGATGTCTACCAAAAAGCTAGAGAGCAAACGAAAATCCCGTTGCAAGTGGCAGATGGAAAAGTGTACAAGCTGTCACCTGGCAAGCACAACGAATTGGAAGTAGCAATTGTTGAAGAATTTGGTCCGCGATTTGCTCCTGGTGCAAAACTGATTTATTTTGGAGATACAGCGAAAAAGACATTGATACTTGATGAGGTAGTATTTAAAAAACTTGGTATTCCTATTTCAGAGCACGGGAAATTTCCAGATGTGATTTTGTATGATGTGAAAAGAAAATGGCTCTTCTTGATTGAGGCTGTAACTTCTCATGGACCAGTTTCACCCAAGCGTCAAATGGAACTTGAGAAACTTTTTGAAAAGTGTAAGGCTGGCAAAATCTATGTGACAGCCTTTTTGGATTTTGTCACATACAAAAAATACGCAAACGACATTGCATGGGAAACCGAAGTCTGGATTGCGGAAATGCCTTCACATATGATTCACTTCAATGGTGATAAATTTCTAGGTCCAAGATAACCTGCTTGTTTACAATCATTCCTGTGACTCAAATAATTATATTCATCCTCCTCACCAGCCTCTCCTACATCCTCGTCTACTTGATTCGACGTTACGCCGAGCGACGTCAAATCCTCGACCATCCGAACGAACGCAGTTCACACGTCATACCCACGCCGCGTGGCGGAGGGCTGGCGATCGTCCTCCTCGTAACAGGAGCAGGCTTATGGTCAATAAGAGAAGCGGAATTAAGTCGCGCGCTTGTGTATCTTGTCTGCGGCTTGGTCATCGCATGGCTTGGCTGGCGCGACGACGTCCATCCGCTTTCGGCGCGTGTCCGCTTTGCAGTGCAGGGACTCGTCGCGGCGGTCTCCATCTATGGCTTGGGATATTTCAAGGTCGTCACGATCCCGCTGTTCGGTGAATTGCATTTGGGCGTGGTGGGCATCATCATTACGTTTTTGTGGATCGTCGGACTCACCAACGCCTATAACTTCATGGACGGCATCGACGGCATCGCGGGCGGTGTGGCGTTGGCGGGCGCGCTGGGCTGGCTGATGCTATCCGCGAACATGCACAACGCGTTTGTGTTTTGGATCGCGCTTGCCATCGCCGCCAGTAGTTTGGGTTTTCTCGGTCACAACTGGTCGCCCGCCAAAATTTTCATGGGCGACGTTGCCAGCACCTTTCTCGGTTACACCTTTGCGGTACTGCCGTTGCTTGCTGCCACGCACGGCGGCGACGCGCTCATGCTCGGCACGCTCCTGATGTGGACCTTCATCATGGACGCGGGCATCACGTTCATTCAACGTCTGCTCCGCGGCGAAAAACTTTTATATGGACATCGTTCGCACGTCTATCAACGTCTCGTCATCGGCGGCTATAGCCATGCCACCGTCAGCACGTTATACATTCTCCTGACCCTGCTCGCGAGTCTGCTATCCTACGCCTGGTCATGGGGACAAGTCTATGCCCCGCCCTTAATTATTCTTGGACTTCCGCTGATTTGGATTCTCTTGTATCGATACACAAAACGTTTAAACACGAAGGACACTACACTTGTACCTGGCGCAAGTGCAGGTGCGGGCACTAAGGATTCTTAACTTCAGACTCTTTTACCTTCGTGTACTTCGTGTCCTTTGTGGTAAAAATCTTTTATGTGGACGAAAATAAAAAACCTCGCTTCGCTCTACCGAGAACTTGGTCCGCGTTGGACAATCTTTCGCCTCGCCTACGCCTTCCGCCTCCGCACCGGACTCATTCGTTTGCAAATGCCGCAATCTTCGTGGGCTTCATATCGTGCAAACGTAGGGGCGAGGTCCTCTCGCCCCGTATTACAGATACCCAGCGCCTTACCTCCAAACGTTCCATGGAACAAACAAACCGCAGTTGATGAAGCCGATAAAATTTTAAACGGTGAAATAAAATATTATTCTCATAACTTTATTCAAACAGGCTTTCCTCCCAATTGGCACAAAGATTATTTCACAAACCATGTCACCCTGAGCGCCAGCGAAGGGTCTCTCTCCACACAATCAGAGACTCTTCGGTCGCAACAACCGCTCCCTCAGAATGACATGTTCACCAAACACTGGTCCCAAATCTCTGATGATCATGTCGCTGCGAGGCGCTCTTGGTTTTTGCCGAAGCAGTCTCCTCGTAACAGGGGGTTGCTTCGTCGGGAAGAGCCAGAACCCGCCTCGCAACGACATGTTGATATTAAATTTGTCTGGGAACCCAACCGCTTTGCCTTCGCGTACACCCTCGTCCGCGCCTACGCAGCCTCCCATGACGAAAAATACCCCGAAGCCTTCTGGACATTGATCGAAGATTGGGCGCAGCATAACCATCCCAACACCGGACCCAACTGGATGGACGGACAAGAGATCGCCCTCCGCCTCATGGCATGGACGTTCGGTTACAACGCCTTCATTCATTCTCCATCCACAACTTCCGAACGGAAATCTCAATTCACGCTCTATGTCGCCGCTCAAACCGAACGGATCTACAAGAACATCGACTACGCCATCTCCACACGCAGTAACCACACCATCAGCGAAGCCGCAGGATTATGGATTGTCGGATTACTCTTCCCTGAATTGAAAGACGCCAAAAAATATTTTTCATTGGGACGTAAACTGCTCGAGCGCGAAGCCGCTGCCCAAATTTTTCCCGATGGCAGTTACTCTATGTACTCGCTCAACTATCATCGCTTTGTTTTGCAGATCTATCTGTATGTAATGAGACTGGGTGAGTTAAACCAATCCCTGTTCACTACTCGTGTCTATCACTCTGTTGAGGCCTCGATCAACTACCTCTCCCAACTCATCAACCCCCAAACCGGCGAGATGCCCGTCTATGGCTCCAACGACGGAGCCCTCGTCCTGCCCCTCAATAACTGCGACTTCACCGACTACCGTCCGCTGTTGCAGTTAGGCTGGTACATCACCAAAGGCGAACGATTATTTGAACCCGGTCCATGGGACGAAGATGTGTTTTGGTTGTATGGCGCAGAGTCTCCTTCTCCCCTCGGGAGAAGGGTTAGGGATGAGGGCGAAACCTCATTCCCCGACGGGGGAGTCTACCTCCTCCGCAACACCAACTCCCACGCCCTCATCCGTTGCACGGACTACACCTCCCGTCCCTCCCACGCTGACCAACTCCACGTCGACTTATGGATTCACGGTCACAACATCGCTGTCGATGCTGGAACCTATCTCTACAGCGGCGAAGGCATCTGGCGCAATGGATTGGCTCGTACGTCTGTTCACAACACAGTCACCGTAGATAACAAAGATCAAATGACCATGCTCAGTCGTTTCACATGGATAAATTGGTCAAAAGGCAAAGTTCTTAAACACGATCAGAATCTCTGGCAGGGCGAACATGATGGTTACAAACCAATCATGCACAAGCGAACTGTGATGTCCCTTGAAGGTGATCGGTGGCTCGTGATTGATAATCTTGCCGCAAACGAGACACATCATTACAGATTGCATTGGCTGCTCGCTGACTCTGGAGTGCAGGAGCTTGCTACTGCACAAGGCTTATTATTATCCCCAATAAAAACGGACAGCAAGCTGTCCGACTCCAGAGTTTTGATTCAAATGGGATTAGTTGAAGGCAACGGCAACTTCTCCCTCGTCCGCGCCGACCCCAACTCCACACGCGGCTGGCGCTCGCGCTATTACGGTCACAAAGAACCAGCCATCTCGTTAATGCTCGAAGCGAACCAACCCCAAGTCACCTTTTGGACGTTCTTCGGCTTTGAAAATGATGTGGTTGAAGTAGTGGGGAACGAATTAAAAATCAATTCAAAGAAAATCTCATTGAGATTGTAAGGGCGGGGTCACCCCGCCCAATAACAAAGATCCTCGGCTTACTGGTGGTCTCGTCGATACTCGACCACCAGTTACTATTCTCTGATTATCTACTCTCTTTAAACTTTACTCGCCGCCTCTTGCTCGCGCAGTTTCTCCGTCGCGCGGAAATATTTCAAATACCGCATCGAATTCGCATCCTTGCCGAGCAACAGATCAATCGCCTTGATGGAATTTCCAAGTTTGATCGCGTCGGTGATGGAACAGGTCACACCTGCTTGTATCGCCAACGCCAAAAATGCACTGTTCACCGAATGACGATCCGGCAACCCAAATGACACATTACTCGCGCCGAGACTCATATTCACCCCATATTCCTTCTTGATCAACTCAATCGACTTCAACGTTACCAAACCTGCGTTGCTATTGTGACCGACCGTCATCACCAGCGGATCAATAATAATATCTTCGATTGGAATGCCGAGCTTTGCGGCGTACTCGATGATCTTGCCCGCCGCCGCGAGACGTCCTTCCGGTGTGGGTGGGATGCCCTCCTCGCCGATGGTTAATCCAATCACTGCCGCGCCGCGATCCTTGACGATGGGTAGGACGGTTGCCAGTTGCTTATCTTCACCGTTGACCGAGTTCACCAATGGTTTGCCTGGTGCAACTTTCAAACCCGCTTCCAGGATCTTTGGCTCATTTGAGTCGATACACAGCGGAATATCCACAACCGACATGATCGCCTCGACGACCTTCGGCATGATCGCGGCTTCGTCAATTTGCGGGTGACCAACATTGACATCCAACACGTCCGCGCCCCATGCGACTTGTCTCAGCGCCAGTTGTTTGACGTACTCGAAATTCTGGTCAACGAGCGCCTGGCCCAATTTCTTGATGCCGGTTGGGTTGATCTTTTCGCCGATGATGACGAATGGTTTGTCCGCCCCGATGGTGACTTCTTTCGAATTGCTTTTCAAGATGGTATGCATGGTTCCACTCCTATGATGTTTTGTCTAACAAAGATTGCTTTGACGCGATGCCTGCTTCGTTCACGATCCGCGGAACGATTTCGTCCCAACCCACGGGCATGAGGTGGATACCACTAATACCTTGTTTCTCGTATGCTTTGATTTTACCAAGTATTTCCAATGCGATCTGAATGCCTTCTTCTTGGGCGTTGCCAGCTTTATCGGCAGCTTCCATCCGTTGCAGAATATGCTTGGGCAAATACACACCCGGCACTTCTGCCAGCTTCTGTGCCATCTTTAAACTCTTGATTGGCGTTACACCTGCCAGAATATACACCTTATCCAAAACATTTCTTTTTGCCAATTCATTCAGCCAGTATTCCATGCCATCTACATCGAAGATCAAATTGGTTTGAAAGAATTGCGCGCCAGCATTGACCTTCTTCAATTCACGCAACGCCTGAAACTTCACATTCGATGAAAACGGTGAGGCCGCCGCACCGAGGAAAAACATCGGCGGATTCTTGATCTCGCGTCCATCAAGATATTTTTTCTCGTCACGCATCCGGCGCAAGACCCATAACATTTGGATCGCATCCAGATCGTTGATGTTCATATTGTCGCGCGGAGCAGGGGAGAGCTTCGCACTATCGCCAGTTACACATAATACATTGCGCACGCCCAATGCTGTTGCGCCGATGATCTCGCTTTGAACACTGCCGCGTGAACGATTGCGCGCCGACATTTGCAACACTGGCTCTGCATTTTGATTCAGCGCCACCTGACTGCACGCCCATGATGTCATGCGCGGGATCGCGGATTGATTGTCCGTAAAGTTAACCGCAGTCACCAGCGATTTGACCATATCAATGTTGCGGATCAATTTGTCGGTGGCGGAGGATAGTGGAGGCGTGATCTCGCAAGTGACCACAAATTCGCCAGCGACCAGCCTCCGCTGTAAGTCTGAAGCGGGTTCAGTGTAGGCAGGCGCGTGATAATTCGAATCGCCTTGCCACCATGCAGGCTGTCGCACCGGACGGAAAATCCCATCCAATGTTTGCGTGCGTGTTTCTTTCGAGAGCAATCCGCTAAAGATTTTGTTGATACCAATGTTTCCAGCGTTTTTGAAAATTGCGCTCCATGAATCTTTTCCCACTTGTTCCCAATCGAGCGGTGGCAACACTTCCAATAATAAATCTTCGCGTCCCCATTCAAACGAGCGTTCGTAAATTTTATACCAAATGCATGGGCGGCTTTTATCCACATAACAATATTTAGAAGTCGAGCCGCCGCACGGACCGTTGCGCAAACCCTTCGGACATTCCATCGGGCAGATCAGCGCGGTCTCTTGCAACAAACAATTCCCACACATGCGGCAGCCGAACAGCGGGCCCTTCACACTATATTCAAGCACGCGCAACGCATGTTCGCCAAACGATTCTTTTTGAAAAGGGGAGTAGGCAGGCTGCCATCTGCGACCAGGAGTAAAGCCAGACATAGGGGACTCCTAATGACTAAAATTATATATAATTTTGGACGCTCAGATTGTACCCTTGACTCGCCTAAAACTGGAAGAGGTCTTTGATGGATAAACATGGCTTTACCAAAGTCGGGAAAAGGGTGTCGTGAGCAGTGAAAAAGCCTCGGAGATATGAGCAGCAAACCAGCGTCGGGCTTGAGCAGTATTTTGGAATTTTGCTTGGCGAGTGAGAGCGATGACCAAGTTGTTGATCGAGGTCATGACTTTGCCAGTATCCCCCACGGTCATTCGTGTTGCATCTTCTTTGAAGGTC
>JBDTWO010000100.1:0-17211 GCA_040006635.1 Chloroflexota bacterium | reverse complement strand
CAGCGCCCGCAGCCCCAGCAAGTATGACCTCCACCCAAAGCCTGAGATTTTCCCCTTGCAGACGGCTGAAATCATCGAAACATGTCGGAACTCCTCGCGCGCATACACATTCGAAAGATGCACTTCGACGACCGGGATCTGAATCGCTGAGATCGCATCGCGCAGGGCAATGGAAGTATGAGTATATCCACCCGGGTTGAACACCACACCATTCGCCCAAGTCCGTGCATCGTGCAAGGCATCGATCAATGCGCCTTCATGGTTCGATTGGAGACATTTAATTTCAGCGCCTAATTCTTTTCCCAACTCGATCACCTTGTTATTGATGTCGTCCAAAGTCATCGAGCCGTACACTTCTGGTTCGCGGGCACCAAGCAGATTTAAGTTAGGTCCGTGCAGGATTAATATCTTCATATTCAACTTCTCCTTTGAAGAGGTAATTGGTAATTACCTTTTACTACTCACCAATTACTTCCTCTAGATCACTCACATCCACCAACTCTACCCTGCCGATCTCAGCAGGCAGCGCAAAACGGATTGCTTTTGCGTTCTTCTTCTTATCCACTCGCATCGTTCGGATAATTTCCTCACGCGGCATTGCTTCCGGTATCTGGGTCGGCAACCCTAAAGCAGACATGGTCTCAGCAATCTTATTAGCCAAGCCGTTCCTTGCGATGCCAATCCGTTCGGCATATTTGGCTTCAACAACTGTCCCGATCGCAACTGCTTCACCATGCCGCAATCGGAATTTACTGACCAACTCCACCGCATGTCCAACGGTATGTCCCAAATTTAACGCCGCGCGGATTCCTTTTTCATACGGGTCTTCTTCAATGACTTTGATCTTCACTGCCATCGCGCGTTTGACGACTTCTTCGAGGTTCGCCTTGACCCAGTCCATGCCGCGCGTGCATAATTCAAACAATTCAGGGTCAGAAATCACGCCATGCTTGACCACTTCCGCCATGCCGGAACACAACTCACGTTCTGTCAGCGTGAGCAAAAGGCTTGGGTCCGCCAGCACCAGCTTCGGGGGATAGAAAGAACCGATGAGGTTTTTTCCTTCCGGCAGATCAAAGCCCGTCTTCCCTCCGATGGATGCATCCACCATCGAAAGTAGAGTCGTTGGGATTCCGATCCATTGAATGCCACGCATATATGTCGACGCGGCGAACCCGCTCAGGTCACCAACCACGCCGCCACCTAAAGCGATGACCGTGCTTTTGCGGTCAAGTCCATTTTCGAGAAATGACTTCCACAAATGGGAAACCATTTCGAGGTTTTTATATTCTTCGCCTGCCGGAATGATGATTGCCTTTGCATCCGCACCCACTGCCTGTTTGATCTTTTCAAGATGAAACTTCGCCACGTTTTCATCGGTCACAATGATCGGGTTGCTATAGGGCAAGTTGGCAATCTGTCCTACGATGACATCGTACTCGCCCATTGCCGAGAGGTGATGCCGACCAAGCGCAACTTGAACCTTGTGAGCGTTTTGCTCAACAGGATCGCCGGACACGTGAACCTGCAAATCAAAAGAGCTGTAGTGCTCGCCACGTTTCGCCAGCATGGTTGTGAGTTTCTCGTGCATATCGCCCGCCAACAACGGACGTTTGTTGGGACTTTCATTGAGACGTTGAAACAGTGTCTCGACATCTGCCTTGAGTAAAATCACCTTGCCATGGCTTTCCGCAAACAAGCGATTCTCCTCACGTAATAATGCACCGCCGCCGAGGGCGACAACTTTATCCTGTGAGTCTGTCGCGCTAAAAGCTTGACCTACGGCTTCTTTCAGCGCAGAAGTTTCCATGTCACGAAACGCTGATTCGCCCTGTTCTTCCACGATCTGTGAAATGGGCATGCCTACGTTAGTTTCGATAACGCGATCCAGATCAGTGAACTGGAGTTTGAGATTGCGGGCGATGATTTTCCCGATGGATGATTTGCCTGTCCCAGGGGGACCGTAGAGGAAGATGTGTGTCATAGTTGTTAGCGGATTGGAAGCTGAAAACGGATGATGGATTAGTTATGAAATTGATTTTGAGGGCGGACTATATCATAGACATAAGCAAAAATATATTTTGGCTGGATATTGAGCCTTTGTATAACAGACAAATACAACCAGCCAAAGATTTGAAAGAGCCCATACCCAATCAGGACACCTGCGGCGTTGAGCATAACGTCGTTGATATCCACAATACGGAACGATGATCGTATTGCCAAAGAGATGATCAGTTGAACAAACTCAAAGAGAAATCCAACTGCCAACGCCAGCCAGAAAATATTCCTAGGCTTGATGCGGGCGATGAAGCTGATTCCCCAACCAAAAGGAATTGTCAGGAGAATATTTTCGTACAGATTCTGAAAGCATAGTAACAGCATACGCGAGTCGCAATATCCAAAATTAAAAGGGCTGAGATTTATATCCGGCTTGAAATTGGAGGTAGGAATATCAATGGGAAACGGGAAGGCAACCAAGCTAACAACACCTATCATGTATATCCAAAAAACAGAAAAGAAAAGCAAGTATGAGAAACTCTTGTTTTGTCTCCATAAAACGCCCAGGATGACAACAAGGATGGCAAGGCTCACATAGATATGGGTCGGACCGAAATACACCATCATGTCATCTATTCCCAAAACACGTGCGGGACATTATCCATTGGCAAATCTTCGAGCGTGGCTTTGCGCAGGGTTTCGAAGCGCGGTTTCATTTCGTTCAGCGAGTCACCGCCGAGTTTTTCGAGGAGCGCATCAGCAAGAACAAAAGCAACCATCGCCTCCAAAATCGGAACTGCGCGCGGAACAGGGCAAAAATCAGAGCGTTCGTATTTAGTAGGGGCGTTCTCGCCAATAGCAAGATCAACGGTTTGTTGAGGTGTGAGGGTGGTGGCGATTGGCTTCATCGCAGCACGGATAATGATGGGCTGACCGTTGGAGATTCCGCCTTCGGTGCCGCCTGCGCGATTCGTGTTACGTATTACGTATTGCGTATCACGTAATTGAATTGGGTCATGGGCTCGTGTACCTGGCAATCGCGAATTTTCAAATGCATCACCAACCTCGACGCCTTTGATGGCTTGCACGGACATGACTGCCATGGCAAGCTTTGCTTCGAGACGCTTATCCCATTGCATGAAACTACCGAGTCCAACAGGGAGATTGAGCGCGACAATTTCCAATATACCGCCCAATGTGTTTTTACCGTGAATGGTTTTTTCAATCTCATCTCGCATTTTTTCCGCAGACGATTCGATGGGGCAACGCACATCGGATTCTTCGGCGCGAGTGAAACGTTCTTCGTAGGGCATATCGCCAAAGTCAGTTTGAATTTCGCCAATAGATGAAACATATCCACCGACGATAATTCCGAATTGGGCGAGGAAGTGTTTGCAGACTGCGCCAGCGGCGACACGCATGGTGGTTTCGCGCGCCGAAGCACGCTCGAGTGCGGGACGTAAATCTTTGTAACCATATTTGACAGCACCTGTTAGATCTGCATGACCCGGGCGCGGAGCAGTCATTGGCTCGACAGCTTTACCCTTCCATTTGACATGGTCATCGTTTTGGACAAGCAACGCAATCGGTGCACCAGTTGTTTCGCCGCCCATCACACCGCCGAGAATCTGCACCGTGTCCTTTTCGATCTTCATGCGTCCGCCTGAACCGTAGCCTTGTTGGCGGCGGGCAAGTTCCTTGTTAATAATTTCAGGGGTGATGGCGAGACCCGCAGGCATACCATCAAGGATGGCCGTGAGGGATGGTCCGTGTGATTCACCTGCGGTGAGGAAGCGTAGGGGCATTTCAGTCTCCAGTAATCAGTAAACAGTGATCAGTTTTCGACAGCGTTTCGGAAAACTTCACTTGAGAGTTTGCGTCCGGTCCACAATTCGAAGCCGAGTGCGGCTTGTTCGATGAGCATTCCCAAGCCTGTTGTCGCTTGTAATCCTTGTGAACGAGCATCACGCACGAGTTTTGTCTCACGTGGATTGTAGACTAGATCGTAAATCATTATATCTTTGGATAAAGCGATATTTTCAGGCAGCGGGGATGCGGTGACATTCGGGGTCATGCCAAGAGGGGTGGTGTTGACGATCAAATCAAAGGTTGAAGGTTGAAGATCTGCAAATTCAGTAATACGCAATGCGTATTTCGTAAAAGATGTTGCAAGTTGTTGGGTTTGTTCAATGCGACGGGCGGCGATGGTGACATTCCAGCCATCGTTGAGGATGGCATACACGACCGAACGGGCCGAACCACCAGCACCCAAAACCAGCGCATTCTTGTTTCCGTGTTTACTTGTTTCCGTGTTTAAAAATTTCTTCAAATCAGTGAGAAATCCCTGCGCATCCGTATTATCACCGATCAATTTATTCTCTCGCATATAAATGATATTGACCGCACCGATGGCTTGAGCGGTGGGCGTGAGTTCGTCCATGAATGTGATCACATTTTGTTTATGCGGAATGGTGACATTGAATCCGGTCATCTCGCCAGAGCGGACTCGATCAAGTAAATTTTTTAATGCCTGCATATCATCAGGCGCAATCGGGAAAAGCGAATAGTCGCCTTCCAATCCACATGCCGTGAGCGCGGCGTTTTGAATCTTTGGGGAAAGGCTGTGGCTTACAGGATAACCAATAAGACCTAAATGGAAGATGGTCATAAGTTCGCCCTCACCCTGCCCTCTCCCGCGGGGAGAGGGAGTCGAGTACTTCAAAAAAATTGGGAAAAGTTTTGGAAACACAGGCTGGATTTTCGATCGTGACACCATCAAAGCGCAAGCCAATGAGAGAGAACGCCATTGCCATGCGGTGGTCGTTGTAGGTTTGAATGTTAGCACGTTGGAATGTTTGGCACGGATAGATTGTCATGCCGTCTTCATGTTCTTCGACTTGTACACCAAGTCGGTTTAGTTCGGTACAAGTTGCTGAAACACGATCCGTTTCTTTGACTCTGGCAGAGGCGATGCCACGGATTCTCGTCGGCGAATCAGCAAACGGGGCGAGGGCTGCGAGGGTTTGGGCAGTGTCGGGGATATCGCGCATGTCGATGTCAATACCATGTAGTTCTGTAGAACCAGTGACCAGTAAACAGTTATCAGTTTCTTCGACGGTGCAGCCCATTTTTGTGAGTACATCGAGGAAGCCCATATCACCCTGCACGGATTTGCGCGTGATGTTTTCTACTTTGACCGTCCCGCCGCAGATGGCAGGGGCGGCAAAGAAGTAGGATGCGGCGGAGGCGTCGGATTCGATTGGGTAAGTGGTAAGTGGTAAATAAGATGAAGGGTGAATAGTGAAACGTGAGTAATCTTGGCGTTCGATCTTCACGCCGAAGTCTTGCATGATGGAAATAGTCATGTCCACGTAGGGTTTGGAGTTGAGGTCGGTGGTGAGTTCGATTTCGATGGGAGCTTGGGCATAGGGTGCGACCATCAATAAAGCAGATAAAAATTGAGATGAAATGTTGCCTGCGATCTTTGTCTTTCCGCCGGGCAAGCCTAATGCAGTGATTTTGACGGGAGGGCAAATGGGGGCTTCTCCCTCACCCTCCGCCCTCTCCCGTTGGGAGAGGGGACTCAGTTTCGCACCCAATTGCGTCAGTGCTTCCACCAAATCGCCAATGGGACGTTCACGCATGCGCGGTTCGCCGTCGAGGATATATTCGCCATTGCCGAGTGTGAGAAATGCAGAGAGGAATCTTGCGGCTGTCCCGGCGTTGCCGATGAAGAGTTCGGCTTTATTTGCAGGGATTTTCCCGCCGAGACCGGTAACAGTCATCTCATAATTTTCTTCATCGAGTTGGACATCAATGCCGAGGGTTTGTAAAGCTTTAGCGAAGTAACGCGAGTCGTCAGAGAAGAGCGCGTTGGTTAAGCGCGTGGTACCGTTAGCCAATGCCGCAATAAGAAGAGCGCGGTTGGTTAATGACTTGGAGCCAGGCACGCGAACAGTGGCATTTAATGGATGTGTGATGGGCTTGATCTTTAGTGAGGATAAGGTCATTGGGCAAGTGTCTGATATTTATTCTGTGCTTCATTCAAAATAGATTCAAGTTTCACAAAATCTTCTGAAGATAAAGCTGATTCGATATTTTCCAATTCATTTTGCAACCCGTGCAAGGCGTTTAACACATTTTTTCGATTCGATTGCAAGACACCCAACATCATAGATGAAGATGTACCCGCCACTCTACTTGTGGATTTGAAGCCAGTTCCAACAAATGAAGCAAAGTCATCAGGCGTGGTAAGTGCCAACGCAGATGAAAGTAGAAACGGCAAGTGACTCGTGGATGCAAGGATGCGGTCATGTTCAACTGCATCAAGGACAGTCGCTTTTGCGCCGAGGGCTTCGATGATTTGATTCGCGGCAGACAATGCACGAGCAGATGTTCGTTCGAGCGGCGTCAATAAAAATGGCGCGGCATAATATAAAGTCCGTTCGGCGTTGGCTAGGGAAAGTTTTTCCTTTCCACAAATCGGATGTCCGCCGATGGGGTCGAAGCGTTCGGGCAACTGTGACATGGAGTCCGTGATCAACTTTTTCGTTGAGCCCAAGTCCATGATGATGCAGGGATTGGATGTATATGAAGGCAACTTCTCAAGCAGAGTCAAAATCGCAGGGACGGGAGCGGATAGGATGACGAGGTCAACTTCGGGTAGGAGTTTGGCAGGGTCGCTGTCAGCGTAGTCCACGATATGTTGGGACAGAGCAAGCTCGAGCGTGGGAAGATGCGGGTCACATCCATAGAGCGCGGCACACTTGCCTCGCAGTCCCAACGCGAGCGAGCCGCCCATCAATCCCAATCCAATGATAGCGACTTTTGACTCAGCGAGATTAAAGTCAGGCTCGTTCATCCCTCACCCTAGCCCTCTCCCATAGGGAGAGGGGACACGAGACGACGATCCACCGCTTCAGCTACTGCTTTAACCTGCTTCACCATTTTGGCAAAAGCCTCGGGCGTGAGCGACTGCTTGCCATCGGAGATCGCGTGCGCGGGATCGGTATGCACTTCGACGATGACACCATCGGCACCCGCGGCAACGCCCGCTTTGGCGATGGATGAAACAAAAGCCGAATCGCCCGTGGAGTGACTCGGATCGATGATGATAGGAAGATGCGTTAATTGTTTAAGAACGGGAATGGCGTTGATGTCGGTGGTGTTGCGCGTGGAAGTTTCAAAGGTACGGATACCGCGCTCGCAAAGAATGACGCGCGTGTTGCCGCCACTAAGAATGTATTCGCTTGCCATGAGCATCTCTTCGATAGTGGCAGACATGCCGCGTTTGAAGAGGACGGGGGTACGGGTCTCGCCGATGGCACGCAGCAGATTGAAGTTCTGCATGTTGCGCGCGCCGAGTTGGAAGACATCGACATATTTTTCCATCATGGCGATCTGCGAAACTGCCATCACTTCGACGACGATGGGCAAGCCGGTTTTCTCGCGGGCTTCTGCCATGAATTCGAGTCCCTCTTCGCCAAGGCCTTGAAAGGCATACGGTGAAGTGCGCGGTTTGTAAACTCCGCCACGCAGCGCGTTGGCGCCCGCTTCTTTGACGGCTTGTGCGATCTCGATAATCTGTGTACGAGATTCAACGGAGCAGGGACCTGCAATAATGGGAACTTCTATACCGCCGACAGTAAAACCATCGAGTTCGAAAACAGAATCCTGTTCGTGGAATTGGCGTGAGGCAAGTTTGTACGGTTTGGAAATACGTTGCACTTCCATCACACCCGGCAACGCTTCGAAAATTTCCTTGGCAACGTAGTGACCGTCACCGACCGCGCCGATGATGGTCTGCTCGACGCCGAAGATGGGATGCGAGGTCAATTTCTGTTTTTCGATCTCCGCAATAACTGCGTCGATCTGTTCGCGGGGTGCACCGGGGTGCATGATGATCATCATAATGGTTGGTTTCCTTTTTTTGTTTGATGTAGGGGCGAGGCTGCGAAGCGTCTCGCCCCGTGTTGATGGCAAGACAAAGGGAGGGGAGACCCCGCCCCTACGAGTTCTTTACGCCCAACCCTGCTTCACGGTTTCATTTTGAACCGTCGCGAGTTTGCGTCCCATGATCTGCGCGATCTGCCCGACCTGTTTCACCATCGCGGCAAATTTTTCAGGCTTGAGCGATTGCTTGCCATCTGATACCGCATGTGCGGGATCGGGATGCACTTCAACGATCAGGCCGTCTGCTCCCGCGGCGATGCCAGCACGCGCAATGGCGGCGACATAATCCGCATGACCCGTCGCATGTGACGGATCAAGGATGACAGGTAAATGAGTCAGGTTTTTCAAAACAGGAATCGCATTGATATCGGTCGTGTTGCGTGTGGCAGTCTCAAAGGTGCGGATGCCGCGCTCGCACAACATCACACGCTGATTGCCCCCGGCAAGAATATATTCCGCAGACATCAGCAATTCTTCGATCGTGGCAGAGAGTCCGCGCTTGAGCAGAACCGCGGTGCGCGTCTCGCCAATCGCGCGAAGCAAATTGAAATTCTGCATATTGCGCGCGCCCACCTGCAACACGTCCACATATTTCACCATCACATCGATTTGCACTTGTGACATGATCTCGACGACGATGGGCAGTCCCGTTTTCTCACGCGCCTCAGCAAGCAACTCGAGACCTTCCTCGCCCAGTCCCTGGAATGCATACGGCGACGTGCGCGGTTTGAAGACACCACCGCGAAGCGCGGACGCGCCCGCCTCTTTCACAGCCAGAGCTGTTTCAATGATCTGAGAGCGACTCTCCACTGAACACGGTCCCGCAATGACAGCGATCTCCTCGCCACCGACGGTGAATCCATCGATCGGCAGGATGGTGTTCTCCGGGTGAAACTGACGCGACGCCAATTTATACGGCTGAGTGATACGTTGTACCAGATCCACACCGTCCAAACTATCGAAGCGCTCAAGCGGAATACTATGCGTCTCGCCGATCGCCCCAATGATCGTCGCTTCGACTCCCTGCGAAAGATGGACACTCAATCCCTCGGCTTTGATTCTCGCTATGACCGCTTCCACTTGCTGCGGTGTGGCGTTGGCTTTCATTATGATCATCATGGTGATTTCTCCTCAATAAGTTTCAAGTTTACAAGTCGAAGGTTTGAAAGTTGGTTAACTTGCAACCTGCAAACTTTCCAACCTTCCAACGTTTTTTACTGCGCCGCAACCAAGTCGGGTCTTAGTTTGACAGCATCCCGCAAATAGACGTGGGTGATCTTGTTCTGTGGAACGTCCGTGTTCCAATGCACCAGCACGCGGATGACTCTCCGCAAACTGCCAGGGACGGGAATCTCACGGGCGCACATCATCGGGACGAGTCCCCAGCCCATTTGACGGGCTCCCTGCGCCGGGAAAGTGGATGCGAGGTCGTCAGTCACGGTGAAGAGCGCGCTACCCACATCTTCAGGCTTCATCGATTCGTTCGCATCCAAAATGGCTTCGAGTAATTCCCGCGTGGCTTCGAGAATCAATTCTGGTTCATCGGCTGTGACGGTCGTCGCGCCACGGATTCCACGGATTGGCATACGTTGCTCCTAATTTCCCCTCTCCCAGAGGGAGAGGGGCTAGGGGTGAGGGTGAAATAAAAAGAGCGAGACCGTGTGGTCTCGCTCTTCTGCATACAGAGTTATTTCCTGTCTACTTAAGCGCCACCAACGGCAGCCGAGTGGGAGCCGTAAAATAATAGTACGCAAACCAACGAGTGGACTTAAGCATATTGGGCGCAATTCTATGACGGAGGTGTGGATGCGTCAAGGGTGATTTTGATTTTGCCGCTCACCATTTAACTCGGAGATTGAATATTCCCAAATTTGGTTGTCATTAAAAGGCGACTCAATGTTTTTCGTGGCTATGATCTTTTCATTTGTTATCCAGATATAGTCTGCAAAATCACCTTCCTTTACTAAAGAAAGTGTTTTATCATTAATCTTATATCTCCAAAGTCCACATGTTAATGGACGCCCAACACATCCTCTGAACAATAAATATTCATTGTTTGGAGACCATATAATTCTGTCTGCATCAGCAATATCCATTAATTCTGAAACTGGTTTCAGCTTGGACGGAGACATGAAAAACAAATCGTAATTGACATTGTATTTTGGAAGAGGTTCTTCACGTATCCCATATGTGGACGCAAAAAATGCTATAGTTTTTCCGTCAGGAGACCAAGCGGGGTCACGAACAAATCCCGTTCGCTCTTTTTCATCAAGGAAATCTTTCAAATTCCAAGTCAATCCCCGATCTTCAATTTCGATATCCATTGGAGAAATACCATCGGGCGTTATCCAATATATTGTTCCTTGATAACCCGCATTTGTTTCTTGAATCCCTAAGGTCATATCAGGATTCCACGTGTAAAACTTAGGGCGAAATCCGTGAGTTAACTCACCAGCGACCAATCGCTTAAGCTCTTTTGTCTGCCAGTCGTAAGCATAAATGGAGCGGTTTGTCGAAAGATATGTTGTGCCAGAATTATCAGCACATTCTTTGAGCAATCCCAGCCTTCCATCTGGCAAAAGACTCATAACCTGAAAAGAAGAGTAGCGCACACATTTGGGATCGATTTCAGGATTAAATAGAGTCTTCTCTTTATCTCCTTCATAAGCAAAGGAATTTTGCTCTTCTATTGGCGCATCGATATTAACCGCAAATCCAATCAAACGATTATCTATGTAAACAACACTGTCGTAATATCCGGGTGGAAAGGACAACAAACGTTCGGTAACACTTAATGAAGTCAATTTATTGTCTGAGGCACATGAAGTTACTAAAATCAGTAGCATAGCAGTAAAAACTAGCTTTGTAAAATTCGTCTTGAAGAAATTAAACACAGTATCTCCTTACTTTTCAACGAAAGATATTAAGATGCACCACAGTATAATTGTTCTTTCGAGGAAACCCAACCATGTCCTTCACCAACAAAATTGACGAATGGATGAAAGAAGCCGAAGAGCGACCTGAGTCCGCGGTTATGATTGTGCGGCTCATCGCCAGGCGTTTGCGCGAGTTGTCCGAGCGGGATGAAGAACTGCTGGCGGAGAATATCGCTTTGCAGAACGGCACACGCGTCGAAGAATATCAGAAGCGCATCGCGCATCTCGAATATAAACTCGATCTGCTCAAGCGGCGCTTCGGCGTGGACGATGCCTCGCTGGTGGAACTGCCCAATAAACCAATTGAATCGTCAACGTTGAGTTTGTTGATCTACAACGCACAGGGACGCATCCTCCGCATTGAACTAAACGACAATACCAAAGAACTCGGTCGCATCACAGGCGAGATGGTCACTGACGATGAACCACCGCGCATCGTTGCCATCCCATCCAATGAAGATGTGCTCTTGCTGTTCACATCGGGTCGCGTCGATACTTATTCCGTGAACAATATTCCAACAGTGGAACTCGGCGGCGCATGGGATTGGAATCAAGCCGCGCTCCCCAACGAGCCGCGCGCGGGTGAAACGTTGGCATGCATCGCGCCGTTCTCGCATCTGCCCCTCTCTGATTTCTTTTTACAGATCAGTCGCCGCGGTTGCGCGAAGAAAACCATGACATCCATGGCACAGTCCATTCTCGGCAATCATTACATCGGCAAGGGCGCATTGCAAAAATCCGACATGCCGTTCGACCTCACCCTCGCGCACAAAAAAGACCGCGCCGCGTTCGTCACCTATGAGGGCAAGGTCATCGCCTTCGATGTCGACGAACTCTCCTACGCCACCGACGAGCGCATCAAACTCTCCGCCACCGATTATGTCATCGCGGCGTTCACAACCCCCGCCGATTCAACTCTGCTGTGCGTCACGCAAAACGGCAAAGTGATTCATCGCGAAAGCAAAAGCATCGAGTCGTCCAAGTCTTCCACCTCAAAAGGACAAGCGCTCATTCCTCCATCGCGGCTTGAGCAGGGCGTCCGTTTTATGGGCGCGGCATCGGTCAAGGATTCGGATTCAGTCGTCGTGCTGGATGCGACGGGACGACTCAAACTCTACGAAGCCGGATCCATGACCGGCGCCGGTTCGATCGAAGCCGATGGGTTGATTCTGTCCATTAGCAGAATCCAAACTGAAAGTTGGAAAAGAGCCGCGTCATGAGTCTCAAAGTCGGCATTGATTTCGGCACATCCAATTCAGGCGTCGCGGTCTACGATGGTCAGCGAGTCCAATTGCTGGCGGTCGATCCGAAAAATGTTTTGCCCGAAGTCATCAAGACCGTGTTGTATATCACGAAAGATTATCACACCTATCTTGGGCAGGAGGCGGTGGCGAATTATTACCGCGATAACGTCAATCGACAGCGACGGTTTGTGAAGCAGTGGGCGGGCGAGATCGATTACCGCGGCGCGGACATGCATTACGTGCGCGATATTTTTGTGTATGTGGATGAGTTGAAGCCGGGGCGCTTGTTGCAATATCTCAAGACCGCGTTGCGCAAGGATAATTATCAGGGCACACAAATTTTTGAACGCTATTACACGGTGGGCGATCTAGCAAAAACATATTTGAGTTTATTGAAGGGACGCGCCGAAGATGTGTTGGGCGAAAGCATTGACGCGGTGACACTTGGACGCCCCGTCAAATTTTCTGAGCATCCCGAACAGGATCACAAAGCGCAAGAGACTCTCCGTCAAGCCGCGCACGAGGCAGGCTTCAAAGAAGTGGATTTTGAACTCGAGCCCATCGCGGCGGCGTTGTTTTATGAGCAGTCTATAACGAAGCCGCAGAACGTCGTCATCTTCGACTTCGGCGGCGGCACGCTCGATATCGCCGTGATGCGACTCGGTGACGCGAAGTCGCGCCAAGTCTATGCCAGCGGCGGTGTGGACATCGCAGGCTCTGACTTCGACCGCACCATCATCGAGAAACGCATGTTGTCGCATTTTGGTTACGGTAAGGTCAAACATTACCCCGAGATCATGGACATGATCCACGCCATCCCCGATTGGATGGCGCTCCCTGAATTGGGTACGCCCATCAACCGCAACATCCTTGAAAAAGCAATTCAGGCAAAAGTGGTCCCCGTCCGCTTGAAGGCGTTGGAAGGCTTGATCTACAACGACCTGGCATTCACCTTTTACAACCGTGTGGAAGCCGGGAAGATCACTCTTTCAAATGCTGGCGCAACAGTTATCAGCCTGGAAGATAAAGATATCGCTCTGTGGGAACTCTACGCGCGCAGTCAATTCGAATCCGATATTCAGCATTATCTGGTGGATGTGGAAAAAGTATTACTCGATACAATCGCCAAATCTGGGCTTGATGTCGAAGAAATTGATGCGGTCGTGAAGACAGGCGGCTCATCAAATATTCCACTGTTTACAGGGATGCTCGCAAGAATCTTTGGAGCGGAGAAAGTGAAGGAATCTAATTCGTTCAGCAGCGTGGTCGCGGGGTTGGCGATTAAGGCGAATAACCACTAATCGTCATTGCGAGGAGGGCGTAGCCCGACGAAGCAATCCCCGTCACAAGATTGGAGATTGCTTCGGGCGGAAGAACACCGCCCTCGCAATGACGGAAAGTTTTATTTTGTACTATGATAGAATCTGCCAACATGAAGGAGTTTTCTATGAAACCCGGTGACTATATTGGTTTATATATTGACGACAAGTTAATTTACACAGGCGTTTTAAAAGATCAAGGCGTGATGGAGAGCGGGCGAAAGATCTATCAAGTGTTATTGGTAAAAAACATTTTCCAGCGCAATTTTCCTGAAATCCATTTCGACGCTGACATTCGACCTGCGACGTTTGAGCAATTACAAGATGAGATCAAACGCCTCAAGATCAATCTCATGAAGCATCTTGAAAAGCTGGAGGGCGACCATGTCACCGAACTCATCGGAGAAAAAGAACTCCATAACATCATTGGATGAATACGACCAATTGTCACAGTTGTATTCCGACGCATGGGATCGAGTCCAATCTGGCGGTACGGGAGCAGGATATAGCGGTATCCATTACGAAGTCTTTGAGGTGCCGAGAAAATATGGCAGGGTTGCCAACGGACGAGACGAGGCACTGGCAGAGTTGAAAAAGTTAATTCGAGAATACGAAACAGAGCATTTAGGGTCAAAAGACCAATCAGATGAAGAATATTTGAGCAAGTTTGATGATATTGAATGAAAGAAAACACCCGCCATATGGGTGTTTTTGATTAGTAGTGGTCTCAACCACCGAGGTATATTTTTGCTCACAAAACCAGACATCCAAGACGAACTCATCATTTCCCGATTGCAAGAAGAGTATGGATTGCATGTTACTGAATTGACATTCCTCCCTATCGGCGCAGACTTGCGGACATTTGTTTATCGCGTCGTCATCGATGATGGAACAGCATATTTTCTCAAACTACGAAGAAAATTTAACGATGTCATTGTCCGCGTTCCCTTGTTTCTCAAAGAGAGTGGCGTTCAAGAGATTATCGTTCCCTACGAAACGAAATCAAATCAGCGCTGGGCGGACTTCGGCGATTACAAGCTGATCCTGTATCCGTTCGTCGAAGGCAAAAATGGATTTGAGATGGAGCTATCCGATCATCACAGGCGAACGCTTGGTTCAGCATTCAGAGGGATTCATACGGCACAAATTCCACCCGAACTCAAGGAGAATATTCGAAAAGAAACGTTTTCTTCCGAATGGCGGGACGATATGAAATCCTATCAAGTGCAGGTGGAGAAAAAAGTCTTCGCCGAACCAACCGCTGCAAAATTAGTTGAGTTCATGAAATCCAAGCGAAACGAGATAACTCGTCTCATTGAACGGGCAGAGAAACTCGCATCAGAACTTCAATCCAAACCCTTGGAACGTGTCCTCTGTCACACGGACATTCACGGCGGCAACATCCTGATCAGCGACAAGGACGAGCTTTACATCGTCGATTGGGACGATCCACTCCTTGCGCCAAAAGAACGCGACTTGATGTTCATCGGCGGCGGAATTGATGAAGTCTGGAAGAGTGAACAGGAAATAGCCATGTTCTACGAAGGCTATGGCAAAACGGAGATCAATCTGTTTACGTTGGCATATTATCGCTATGAACGAGTAATTGAAGATTTAGTCGTGATTTGTGAGCAATTGCTAACAACCGATGATGGCGGCGCGGATCGAGAACAAGGCTATCGGTGGTTCACATCCAATTTTGAGCCTGGTCAAACCATTGAGATTGCTGATAATACTTACATAATGTTGTTTGAAAAAAGTTGACCGTCACTTTAAAAGTGACGGTCAACTGATATTTATTATTTGTAATCTTGTATCAACTCATAATGCTCAACCGTTGGGAACGGATCGTAAAAGTGATGCAGAATTTTTCTCCACTCCTGATATTCCGCCGAGCCGCGAAAGCCAACCGTGTGATCTTCCAGTTTTTCCCAATTGACCAGCAAAATATAACGGTTCTGCTTTTCAACACAATGCTGTAATTGATGTGAGATATATCCGGGCATGCTGGAAATAATGCTGGACGCTTCTGCAAACACGGATTCAAAGTCCTTTTCCTGCGTTGGGATCACATCCAAAATAGCAACTTCGAGAATCATTTCTTCAACTCTTTCAAAGCACTTTGAAACTCCGCCGCAAACTTCTTAGCCGCATTTACAGGCTGTTCACTTTCCCCGATTGTCTTCACACACGCCGACCCGACAATGACTCCATCCGCCAGCGCGCCGACTTGTTTGGCTTGCTCAGGCGTACCGATTCCAAATCCCACACACACCGGCACGGACGTGTGTTCACGCACGCGAGTAATCAACTCGCCAAGTCCCTCTGAAATGGATGTGCGTGCACCCGTCACACCTATGACTGAAACAAGATAAATAAATCCTTTCGCATTGCGGGCAATCGCTTCCATGCGTTCATTCGGCGATGTTGGCGCGAGCATTTGAATCAATGGCATATCACCAACAACAGATTGAAATTCATCCGCCTCTTCCATCGGCAAATCAGGGACAATGAATCCATCCGCGCCCGCCTCTTTCGCATCGCGGACAAACTTCTCCAGTCCATACGCCAGCATGGGATTGTAATAACCCATTAGGATCAACGGGATGTCCACACCACGCTTGCGTAATTCCGCAACAGCCGCCAGCGACTTCTTGACCGTGATTCCCTTTTCCAAGGCGATTTGTGTAGCATGCTGAACCACCGGTCCATCCGCCAGCGGGTCGGAGAAGGATAGTCCCACCTCGATCAAGTCCGCGCCGTTCTTGGCGAGCGCTTCGATCACGTCAATGGATGTTTCCAAGTCAGGATAGCCCAACGGGAAGTAAGGCATGAAGATCGGTTTATTTTTGAAGGCTTGATCAATTCTGCTCATAGTTCAATTCCTTTTTGAACCGCGAAACACGCTAAGGGCGCTAAGAAAACCTTTTGATCTTCTTCGCGTTCTTAGCGCTCTTAGCGGTTCATAATTTCTCGCCCAACTCTTTAATAACCGTATTCAAATCCTTATCCCCTCGTCCCGACAAATTGACCAGAATCACCTGATCCTTCCGCATCGTCGGCGCTCTCTTAATCACCTCTGCCACCGCATGAGACGATTCCAACGCAGGGATAATCCCTTCGGTGTGACATAACGTCTGAAACGCGCTCAACGCTTCCTCATCCGTTGCGGATGTATAGAAGGCACGTTCCATATCACGTAACATCGCATGTTCAGGACCCACCGCCGCGTAATCCAATCCCGCCGAGATAGAATGTGTCTCCGCAATCTGACCATCTTCATCCTGCAACACATACGTCCTTGTTCCATGAATCACACCAACACGCCCCTTCGACGGGTCGCCAAATCTCGCCGCGTGTTTTCCCGAAGCGATTCCGCTTCCACCCGCTTCGACGCCGATCAACTCCACGTGTTCATCATCAACAAATCCGCTGAACACCCCGATCGCATTCGACCCGCCGCCGACACACGCGATGACTGTATCAGGCAATCGTCCCACGTCCATCATCATCTGTTCGCGCGCTTCCGTTCCGATCACCGACTGGAACTCACGCACGATCGTCGGGTACGGATGCGGTCCCAGCGCCGAGCCGAGCAGGTAATGTGTATCGCGCACATTCGTCACCCAATCACGGATCGCTTCGTTGATCGCATCCTTCAACGTCTGCGTGCCCGACGTCACGGGTCGCACCTCTGCACCGAGCAACTTCATGCGGAACACATTCGGCTCCTGCCGCGCAATATCCACCACGCCCATGTAC
>JBDTWO010000099.1:0-17402 GCA_040006635.1 Chloroflexota bacterium | reverse complement strand
CGTCCCGATTTAATTTCCGATAAAGTCTATTATTCCACAATCCGCTGAACAGTCGTGCGGGCAAGGACTGTCGGGGACAAACTGTATATCACCCGGTACATCAGCAGGAACAGCAGACTACTTCCAGAAATCCAGTAGTACCACTGCGCCCAAATAGCGGAGGTGTCTGTGCCGCTTGTGATTCCATGTGCAAGTGCGGCAGCATAGCTTAGGAAACTGGCAAAATGGATCGCCCGCCAGGTTTTATGTCCAATACGTGAGCGGATGTAAAAGCTAGCTGCCACGATCGCCCAGACGTAAAAGCCGATCTGTCCGATCCCAACCCACAGCGGTTTGAATCCCACGCTGGCAAATGGAACCGCCACCTGCGCCAGGGTGAAGTTGATATAGTGATCGCCCATCAAGATCAAGCCATGGAACATCGCGAACGCCAATCCCAACAGGCTGACAAATTCATGGATCGCAAATGCTGTCGGCGCGCCGGGCCAGAGTCTCGCCATTTTATTCGTAATGGTCAAACCAAAAGCCATCGAGACCCACAACAGACTCATCGACACAAACGCGGTGCCACGTGATAAGTACCAAAACGCCTTCGGGTCGGTTCCCATCAAAGAGGCGGTCAGATTCGGCAGCCACGTGGGTATCAGGGTCACTGCCAGTAACGTGCCGGTTGCGATTGCCAAAAAAAGAACGATCAATGATTGCGCGCTAAACGTCGATTCGTATTCAGGTTCTTGAGAAATTTTTTCTGCCATGATTAACTCCATAGATATTCAGAGATGCGCTGGCTGTACAAACGCTCGCCGTCTTCGAGCACGAGCATCCCCGCCAGTGAATTTGATTCCAGCCATGCCAGCCCTGCCCCACTGCCAGAGATCAGCGCGACCTTCGCTGCCACTTCCGCTGCGACTGCTGACGGCGCAACGACTGTTGCAGTCAACACATCGGTTTGAGCTGGCAGGTTCGTGCGCGGATCAATGATGTGGTGCTGCCAAACACTGTCCTGCTGCCAGCGGCGGTAATCTTTGCCGGAAGTTGCCACACCACCGCGCTCGATCATCAGGGTTTCCAGATTCTCTTCAGGGTCAAATGGATTCGTGATGCCGATGGGCCACGCACCGCCGTTGGACTGGGGTCCGCTGATGGCGATGTCGCCTCCAGCGTTGACCAAAGCTGGTCCGAAGGCTGACAGCTTACGGGCCGCCTGATCCGCAGCCCAACCTTTGGCAACCCCGCCAAAGTCGAGATGCAAATCAGGCGGCAGGCAAACCGTCCGGTTGGATTCATCCAAAAGAATTTCTGACAATAATCCAACCGGCGCACGATCGAACGTGAGATACGAGGACGTGGGTGCGAGTTGATTGAAACTGCGATCGTAACCAGCCATGACGAGCGCGTCCAACACTGCCGGAGTGACCAGCCCAAGGCTGCGGCGTTCAGATAAGAGCGACTCTTGCAGCACATCCCAAAGCGTTTCGCTGACTTGAACCGGCGTGCCCGCCGAAAGATTGAGCTGACTGAGTTCGCTCGTTTCGCGAAAGCGGCTGAGGCTTTGTTCCCAGGCTTCGAACAAGCTGGGAACTTGTTCCAACTGCGCGGGCTGATCTTCGCCGGGCATGTCTAACACGGCGAGCATATGACAGCCCATGGCTTTGAATTCATGTTTGTGGATCATTTTGACGACGCTGTTCTGGTAACAGGCTGCGGGGCAGCTTGCTGAACCTGCCGTTGATTTTGCCGTGGTTGGTTTTGCTGCTGCGCGCCATTCGATCTCGATACAATGATCGTGGTCTTGGGAGCCGGTCCGCCCAGCAGAATCTTGACTTGCGCTGCCTGCGGAACAATCGGTTCAACATTGACTGCGGCCTGAACCGGCTTCGGCGCTCCGCTTGAAAATATATTCCAGAAAGCCAGGGTGAGCGTTAAGGCAAATGCGGTAATGATCACCTTGAGATCGTCATGATTTTTTATGTTAGGTCTGGTTTGCATGGTTATCCTTTCCTTGATGCTGTTTTATGATGATGTTAATCGTCGCCGCCACCCTCATGCTCGCCGCCTGATTGCGGAGCAGCAGGAGCTTGAACTGGGGCTGAAGCGGGATTAAAGTTTGAGGAATTGAAGCTTGGGGCGGGATTATTCTGCGCCACCACGACTGGCTGGATCTGTGTCACAGAGAGAAGCTGACCATCGAGCCCGACAAGCGCGACCTGCCCGGAAGAGAACACTACTTTATAGACATTTGTGCCGTTGAGAGTCGAGCTTTCGACACTGAAGATATCTTGTTGGTTCAAAACGGTGGCGGCTACCGAAGCAGCTTCCTGCGCTGTGAGTGACACCGTTGCAGTTGTCACAGCGACAGGCGCAGCGGCAACCGGTTGTTTGAGCGCCATCGCCACGCCGCCAAGCATGGATAGGACAAAGGCGGTCAACACTGCTGAGATGAGAATGGTTTTTCTGGGTAACATGATGTTTCTCCTTGAAAGTTTTGTTTTGATGGAACACTTCCATCAATGAACATAAGGATACTCTGCGAAGATTGGGATTTTCTGGAAAACACCCCCCCAGTTTTCCAACCCAATTCCAATGATTCTCTGCTAGACTTAGAAGCATGAAGACAAGTCCTGCTTTGGACTTAATGTAAAGTTCGAACCGCAAAGCCCGCCAAGCTCGCTAAGAAAACCTTTAAACCTTTGCGCGCTTCGCGGTAAAACAGAAATGATGTACGGCAGAGAAATTTCGGATAACAACCATGCGTATTTTGTTAATTGAAGACGATAAACGACTTTCGGTTCTGATCAAGAAAGTATTGGAAGCAGAACATTTCAGTGTGGATGCGGCCTTCGATGGCGATGAAGGCGTTGAGATCGCGTTACGCGGTGCGCACGATGTCGCTATTGTGGATTGGATGCTGCCGGGGCGGGATGGTCCATCCATCTGTCAGGCGATCCGCGCGGCACATATCCCCACTGCGATTTTGATGTTGACCTCACGCACCCAAGTGGAAGACCGCGTGGCTGGACTCTATAGTGGCGCGGATGATTATCTCGGCAAACCCTTCTCGTTCGATGAACTCATCGCCCGCGTTCATACCCTAGGACGTCGCTTCAGCGACAAGGCCACCAACGCCTGGGAACTGCGCGTGGGCAGTATTGTGCTCGATACCCGAACCCACACCGCCCGCCGCGCCGATAAAATTCTTGATCTGACGAAAACCGAATGGTCGCTGTTGGAGTGCTTGATGCGCCATCCCGGGCAAGTGCTCTCGCGCGAATTCATCCTTGATTATGTCTGGTCGTATGAGAATAACGTCCAGCCGAGCATGGTGGATGTTTACATTTCCTATTTGCGTAACAAGCTCCGTCTGCCCGATTGTAAAGATCCCATTCAAACCCGGCGCGGACTGGGCTATGCCCTGGAAGCCGAACATGCTTAGACCCCTGCGCGTAAAACTGACCCTGCTGTACTTTGTCTTCGCGCTGGGACTTGTGATCCTGCTCGGCGCTGGTTCATATGTCTTGCTCAGCTATTATTTCCAACAATCGACTGATCTCGCTTTGCAATACAAAATGGCAACCGAGTTTAGAGCGCTGGGACTGACCCTGCCGCAAAACCTGGCGCAATCGGAACAGGTCTGGCTGCAAAATAATCCGCGCCCAACCTTCACGCCCACCGCTGTGCCATCTTCGGTCTTGATCACCCCAAAGCCTCAATCTTCCAGTGGCGGCGAATCTTCCTCTGGCGATGGCGAAATTGACAATGAGTTGTTGCCGATCTTTGTCAATCCGCTCGATGCAAACGGACAGAATATCGCCAATCCCAAGACGTCTACTACAACCAAGATCATCGATATATCCGCTTCGGCGGCGGCGATGAAAAATGGTGTTGACTTGCGCACGATCACGATGAACAACGGTACCCACGTCCGTCTGCTCACCTACCCAACCGGACTCAACGCTCCTGCCGTCCTTCAAGTTGGTCGCCAATTAACCGACCAGGACCGTGTCCTGAGCCAATATCTGACCGGCTTGGTGATTCTGGGATCCATCGCCAGCTTGATGTTCGCATTGATCAGCTGGTGGCTGGCAGGCCGCTCGCTTAGCCCGGCGCAAAAAGCCTTTGACCAACAACAGAACTTCGTCTCCAACGCCAGCCATGAACTACGCACACCCCTAACACTCATCCGTGCCACCGCCGAACTTGGGCTGCGCGCACATCCATCCCAGGAACAGGGACAAACACTGCAAGATATTGTGGCTGAATCTGATTACATGAATCATCTGGTGGATGATCTGCTGTTGCTTTCGCGTCTGGATGCCCACCGTCTACAACTGGCACGAGAAGTTATCCCTGTCTCTGAACTGGTTGCGGAAACTGTTCGTCAAATGGAAAAACTGGGACAAGAAAAAGGTATTAGCTTAACAGCGGATACCACAAAAGGAAATATCCTTGGCGACCGGGCGCGCGTGCGGCAAGTGCTGTTGATCCTGCTCGATAATGCTTTGCGTTTCACCCCTCCCAATGGAGCGATCCGATTATCCGCGAAGCCGGTTGGGAAATTGATTGAGCTGGTTGTGTCCGATAATGGATCGGGCATCCCGCCCGAACATCTGGCGCATCTATTCGAACGCTTCTATCAAGTCCGCACCAATGCGACCAACGACAGCCGCTCCAATGGTCTGGGACTCTCGATCGCCAAAGCCCTGGTCGAAGCTCAAAGCGGAAACATCCGCATTGAAAGCGCGCCGGGCAAAGGCACGCATGTCTATCTCCTATTGCCTGTCGCCTAAAACGAACCAGCTTTAAATTTCAACTGTTACCCGAATTTCTCGTGGTCTTCAAGCTCTATTAGCAACAAATCCAACGCACCCACCGAGATCATCAACTCCCGCAGCGAGATCAACATCGAAACGATCATCAAGATCAAAGCAATGCCAAAACTCCATTGACCGCCAACAATCCAGCCTGCAAAGAGCGCGAACATACTCACCACACACATCAAGAGACTCAAGACACCGGCGATCTGCATATTGCGGATGAGATATATGCGATAACGTAAATTGGCGATCTGACCAAGCAGGTTGTCATTTTGATTCTCTTTATACCGGTCGTGCAAATTGCGGATGATCGTGGCAATCGTCAAAAAGCGATTTGTGTACGCCAGCATCAACAGCGAAACTGTGGGGAATAACAAAGCAGGGGTTGTAAGAGTAATATCCATGGCAAGATTATATCCCCAGGCAAAAACTACACTCCGAAGCTGACCAACATCGGGTTCACCAACATCAACGGCGCGTGAAACTCAGGGAACTCCGGCACAAAGAGCGCCGAGATCTTGATATCGTACACCGAAAGCCATCCGGCATGTGCCACTTCGATACTAGTAGCAAAATCGGCGTGCGTCGAGATGCGCACCTGCCCTTTGGCAGAAAAATTTCCTAGCACAAGATCCACGTCCCGCATGGTGCGGTTCGGTTCGCTCGCGTCATAATCCAGTGGTTCGCTGGCCGGCGGTGCCGGATGAAAACCAACCACCTGGGGTATCGGCAGATACAACTCGTCATACGAAAACGACTTGGTCATGGGTCCGCCAAAGACCAACACTTGTGCGTTCTGCACATGCACATAATGTACCTGTGCCTGCATCCGCAGCCAGATATTCACGCGCATGCTCTGCTTGGTCACGAGTTCGCCCCGTACCAGCGAGTTAAGGGTATAGATCATGACCGTGGTTGCTTTTTCATCGGGAGCTAGAGTGTACATGGGCACTTCCTTCTTTATACCTTTCCATCCATTATAATCATGAACCAATGCAAATCCATCACTCTTTTGTTCCGATATCATGACACACACCAAACGCTGGACCATCTCCCCACACATCACCCCGCAGGCAAGCGAAGCGCTGACCGCTTTTCCCGCCATCTTGCAACAGATCCTCTTCAACCGCGGTCTGGGCACGGATGCTGAAGCGCGCGCCTTCCTCAGAGCTCAGCCCAACTTCAACTCCGATCCGTTCCAATTCACCGGCATGCAAACCGCTGTAGATCGCATCCAATATGCGCTCACGCATAATGAGCCGATCGCGATCTATGGCGACTACGATGTGGACGGCGTCACTGCCACCGCGCTGATGGTCGAGGCGCTGCAAAAACTCGGCGCAAATGTCCGCGGCTACATCCCGAACCGGTTCGACGAAGGCTACGGTCTTAATACGGATGCGCTGGACTCCCTCAAAGCGGACGGCGTCAAACTGGTCATCACCGTGGACTGCGGCATCCGCTCGCCAAATGAAGCGCTTCATTCTCAGACCATCGGGCTGGATCTGATTATCAGCGACCACCACCACCCTGACGGCTTGAATCTGCCCCCCGCTCTCGCCGTCATCAACCCCAAACAACACGGCGACATCTATCCCGATAAGGATTTAGCTGGTGTTGGTATTGCTTATAAAATTATCGAAGCATTAGTGAGTGACCGCCGACCGCCGACCGATGACCGCGGTCAGCCGTCAGTCGTCAGCGGTCTCAACTTGAGCGATCTGCTAGACCTTGTCGCCCTCGGCACCGTCGCGGACCTCGCGCCACTCGTCGGCGAAAACCGCGTGCTCGTCCGCAAAGGACTCCGACAAATCCGCGAAACAAAACGGCAGGGACTTTTCTCTTTAGCTGGCGTCGCTGAAATGAAAATCGACAAGGTCACCGCGGGTAACATCGGCTTCATGCTGGGTCCGCGCCTCAACGCCTCCGGCAGACTCGAATCCGCGTTGGCATCGTTTGAACTACTCACGACCACCGACTTCATGCGCGCTGGTCAACTCGCGCAGCAGCTCGATGTGCAGAACAAACAGAGGCAAACCATCACGAGGTCTATGCAAAAGCAAGCCGAAGAGATCGCCATGAGCGCAGACCCTGAAGCTTTTCTACTCTTCGCCGCGCATGCAGATTTCAATCCGGGCGTGGTGGGCTTAGCAGCATCACGCTTGACCGAAGTCTATTACCGCCCCGCCATTGTCGCCGCCCAAAACGCCGAAGAGACGCGCGGCTCGTGCCGCTCGATTCCGGAGTTCCATATCACCGACGCGCTCGATCAATGCAAAGACTTGCTTGTCCGGCATGGCGGTCATGCTGCGGCGGCCGGCTTCACAGTGAAGAATCAGAATCTGCCTGAGTTGGTCGCGCGGCTGAAGTCCATTGCGAAGGATCAACTCTCAGGCAGAGACCTGCGCCAAACCTTATCCGCCGATATGGAAGTTTCGCTCGCCGAGTTAAATTTCGAAGTGTTGAAACACCTCGAGTATGTTGAACCAACTGGTTATGGCAATCCTGATGCGGTCTTTGTCTCGCGCAATGTCAAAGTCAAATCATCCCGCACGGTCGGCGCGGACGCCAAACATCTCAAACTAACTCTCGAAGATGAACGCGGAGCGGCCTTCGATTCCATCGGCTTTCGACTTGGGCATCTCCGTGACACCCTCCCCGCCCGCGTGGATGTGATGTATCACCTCGAAGCCAACGAATGGAACGGCAAGCGGTCTCTGCAATTGAATTTAAAAGATGTGAAAGCTGCAGGCATAGCCGATTAATCTGTTTGCAACCAATCTCCTATAGGGGCGTATGTAAAAGTGAAATCAAATTTAGGAGAAAGTTATGAACACACAAAAACCCACCCTCATCAACATCATCGCCTGGACGACCCTCACCAGCGGTATCGTCAACCTTTTCTGGGGACTCGCCGCCTCCGGCACGGCGCTTGCCACATTTGTCGGCGTGATCTGCACACCGCTGACGATCCTGCCAACCATCCTGGGCGTCTTTGAACTCATTTATGCCGCAAAACTTTTTAGCAACCCGGCGCAACCGCTCAAGCCATCCACAAATATCGCGATCTTTGAAATTGCCTGCATACTGAGCTTCAATGTTTTCTCGATGGCGGTTGGTATCCTCTCGCTCGTTTTCTACAACGACACGGTGGTCAAGGACTACTTCGCCCGCCTAAATGGGACACTTGAGCCTGTGACTGTGACGCCCGTCGCGCCCGCTTCTATTCCAACGCCTGAGCTTGCTCCTGTTATCGAGGAACCTGTTGCCCCTCTGCTAGAGGAAACCCCTGCGCCTCCTGCCGAAGAGACTCCCGCCAAACCCAAGCGGACTCCGCGCAAAGTAGCTGGAAATTAATCCACAAAAAGGCATCCCAAGCTAATCAGACTTGGGATGCCTTTTGAAACAGGGATGTTCGTCCTCTTGACTCTCACTCCTCTAAACCGTAGAATCAAGGTACAAATTAACGGATAACAGGGAAGAGACTTAAAGTAGTGACGGCTTTAGTCGTCCAGCATTGAGCGACTGAAGTCGCTACTACCATAAGCGCCGAAGGTGCAAATCTGGAACAGGCGAACCCAGATGAAACTCTCAGGCAAAAGGACCCTGCTCCGAATAACTCTGGAAAGTTTGATTGTCCCGCAGTTCGATTTGCCAAGCAAATCGTGCGAGACAACAACACCGACGGTGTAAAGTTTTAGTCCGCTAGTCTGATAGTCCATTAGTCTCCTAGTCCATCCGACCAGAAGACCAGAAGACTAGAAGACGAAGAGACTACCACTAATCTCTCAGGTCCATTTACAGAGGCGCGCGAACTATTTCGTGCGCCTTTTTGATTCGCCATATCCCCCTCTGGAGTCCAACAGCAAGTTGTCGGACTCCAAAATTCACAAAGGAGCCCTACACAATGAACACTCCCGCCAATTTGAAATACACCAAGTCTGATGAATGGTTCGACCCCGCCACTGGTGCAATGGGAATTTCTGACTACGCCCAATCCCAACTCTCTGATATTGTCTTCGTTGAACTGCTCGTGGACGAAGGCGACACCATCGAAGCTGGCAAACCGATCGCTTCGGTCGAATCAGTGAAAGCCTCGGCTGAGATTTATGCGTCGGCTGGTGGCAAAGTCAGCGCCGTCAATAAGGGACTCTCCGACAAGCCCGAGACCCTCAACTCCGATCCCTTCGGCGCAGGCTGGATGATCAAAGTCGAAGGCGGCAACGCCGGTGACGCGATGGACTCCGCTGCGTACGAGAAGTATTGCGAAGAAAGAGCGCATTAGATCAGCTATTAGCGTTTAGCAATTAGCCGCGAGCTAAAAGCCAACCGCTAACAGCTAAGAGCTAACCGCTCGGAGCTAAACTATGACCTACATCCCTATCTCCCCCAAAGAACGGGATGCGATGTTGCAAACGATTGGCGTCAAATCACTCGATGATCTCTTCGATGCCATCCCTGCCAAACACCGCTTCCCCAAACTTGACCTCCCCAAAGCGCTGACCGAAATGGAAGCGTATCAGGAACTCAGCGACATCGCCAATGCCAATGAAAACGTGCGCGGTGACTTGATCTCCTTCCTCGGCGCAGGCATGTATAACCACTACATCCCCTCCGTCGTGGACCACATGTTACGGCGTGGCGAATTCTATACCGCCTACACACCGTACCAGCCTGAAATTTCGCAGGGCACATTGCAAGCCATCTTCGAATATCAATCGTTGATGTCTGCACTGACCGGCATGGATGTGTCCAACGCGTCACACTACGACGGCGCCACCGCCACTGCCGAAGCCGTGAGTCTCGCGTATGCCCAATATCGCGGCAAACGCAAAAAAGTTGTCGTCTCCCCCACGCTCCATCCGCAATATCGCGCAGTCATTCGCACATACACCCAGGGCATGGAATTGGAAGTCGCTGGTGATAACGCCGACACCGATCTTGATACCAGCCCCAACGAATTAATGAGTTTCGTCGACGACAATACCTGTCTCGTCATCGTGCAGTATCCCGATTTCTTCGGGCGCATCTTTGATTACACCAAACTCATTGATGATGTTCACGCTAAAGGCGCACTGGTTTGCGTTGTTGCGAATCCCACTGCCCTCGCCATGTATAAGACTCCCGGTTCCATGGGCGCCGATATCGTCGTGGGCGATGGGCAACCGCTGGGCATCCCGATGTGGTATGGCGGACCAAGCGTCGGCTTTTTCACGACGCGCAAAAATATGGTCCACAAGATGGCGGGACGGCTCGTCGGTGAAACCGTCGATTCACGCGGACAACGTTCCTACGTCCTCACATTAACCGCGCGCGAACAACACATCAAACGTGAACGCGCTACATCCAACATCTGCACCAATCAAGGGCTCATCGCGCTCGGCACCGCTGTTTATCTTTCGGTGCTCGGCAAGACCGGTCTGCGGCAGGTTGCAGAACTCTGTTATCAAAAAGCGCATTACGCCGCGAAAGAACTCAGCAAGATCAAAGGCCTGGGTTTGTGTTTCGATGAGCCGTTCTTCCATGAGTTTGCTTTGTGTGTCAATCGCCCCGTTGAAGAAGTGAACGCGCACTTGCTCGAACACGGAATTCTCGGCGGCTACGATCTCGGTCAGGATTATCCCGCGCTCAAGGATCACATGTTGATCGCCGTCACCGAAATGAACAGCAAAGATGATATTGACGCACTTGTAGAAGTGCTGTCGGAGATGAGCCATGATTGACGCTCCTGAAAAAGTAACTGCCGCAAAGATCGTTGAACCGACCATCTTCGAACTCTCCTCACCCGGACGCACCGGCGTGACGATGCCCGCTTCAGACGTCCCCGAAACTGCTCTGCCCTCCGAAGCTTTACTACGCCCTGACCTGCCTCTGCCCGAACTCGCCGAAGTGGACGTGACTCGTCATTACACACGTCTCTCCACCTTCAACTACAGCGTGGACAGCGGCTTCTATCCGCTGGGTTCGTGCACGATGAAGTACAACCCGAAGATCAACGAAGATACATGTCGCTTACCGGGTTTCTTATTCACACATCCCTTACAACCAATCGAAACCGTGCAAGGTAATCTCGCATTGATGTATCGTTTGCAGGAATGGTTGAAAGAGATCGCTGGCTTCGCCGGTGTGACGTTACAACCCGCTGCCGGTGCGCACGGCGAATTCACCGGCGTGTTGATGATGCGTGCCTATCACAAATCACGCGGCGACTCAAAACGCATGAAGATGCTCATCCCCGATGCCGCGCATGGGACCAATCCCGCGTCGGTCGGCATGATGGGCATGACTGTTGTGACCATCCCCTCCGATGAACGCGGTAATGTTGATTTGAAAGCATTGGAAGCCGCTTGCGACGATACCGTTGTCGGTATGATGCTCACCAACCCGAACACGCTCGGCATGTTCGATGAACACATTGAGCGCGTGATCGAGTTGGTTCATAACTGTGGCGGCTTGATGTACGGCGACGGCGCGAACTTGAACGCGCTGCTCGGCATCGTCCGCCCCGGTGACTTGGGCTTTGACTTAATGCACTTCAACCTGCACAAGACCTTCGCTGTCCCACATGGCGGCGGCGGACCTGGTGTAGGACCTGTCGGTGTCGCTGCCCATCTCGTGGACTTCTTGCCCGAGCCGCTGGTCGGCATCCTGGAAGAAGGTGACGATGACATGCCGCCCTTGTTTGGTTATGTCAAACCTGCCAAAACCATCGGACGCATGAAAGCCTTCAATGGACATTTCGGCGGCGGCTTCGTCCGTTCCTTTACCTACATCGCCATGCACGGACCCGATGGACTCAAAGACATTGCGCAATACGCAGTCTTGAACGCGAACTATCTGCAAGCCCGCCTGCGCAGTACCTATCACATTCCCTACGATCGCATCTGCATGCACGAGTTCGTCGCAGAAGGACGCTTCGAAGGCAGTGACGTCCGCGCCCTGGATATCGCCAAAAGACTGATGGACTACAACTTCCATCCACCTACAAATTACTTCCCGCTCATCGTGCACGAAGCCTTGATGATCGAGCCGACCGAGACCGAGAACAAAGACACCCTCGATGCCTTCGCCGACGCCCTCATCAAAATCGCCGAGGAAGCCAAGTCCCAACCCGAACTACTCCACGACGCCCCGCACATCACCCCCTTCGGCAGAATGGATGAGGTCAAAGCGGCACGAGAGTTGGTGCTCTGCTGCTGGTTGCCTGAGAATTACGACGAGAACGCGTAACATAAATATCGAACTAATCAAAAAGCCCTGGAGAAATATCTGGGGCTTTTTGATTTGATGATGCAGATGCTATAATCATTTCAACTTGTCCAGCTTTAAACATTCAATAAAAATAACGCACTTAGGGAATCTATGAATACAAACCACCCTTGGCAATCAGGTCCATCTGAATTAATCAAACATGCGATTGACCATTTACACCAAGAAGACGACTTCAATCAGCGCATTGCCTTTTTGCTTTTAGATGTAGGAGTCGAAACCCTATTCAAAACCTTTCTCCAGTTACCCGAAGAGGTAACTGGAACAAAAGCAGGCTTTTCTGAGCGCATAAAAGCATCCGAGGGCAATTTTCACGAGTTAATACAAGGAATAAGAAAAGCGGCAGGAAGTCGGCTTGATAAAATAGACTTAACCCACATACAGTTTTATCATGACCTACGGAACAAACTGTATCACCAAGGAAACGGGATAACCGTACCCACTGAGAAAGCAAAAGGATATGCAACACTTGTTGTGGAATGTTTAAAAATATTGCTTGATGTGGACTTGTTCCCATTTTTACTAATTGAAGAAGAAATAAAAAGTAAACAAGCAAAACACCGTGCCCAAGTGGACGAGTTTGAGAAAGTGCGTCAAGAGCTAAAATCTCAGTTTGATGACTTACACCAAGTTGCTATACTCGCTCTTGAGAGTGTAGAGCCAACCATGGTTCTACCGAGCTTTAGAGTGCAATACGAGAAATGGCTTGAACTCTTTGAAGCCCAGTATCACGCATGGAATTCTAAATTATGGGCGGAAAGTAAGGCTGAAAATACTATTGATGAAGTCAAGTACCACCCCAAACAATACGCATCACTTCTTACAGAAGTAAAGCCTAATATGCCGAGTGTGTTCTTGAACTTCATTGAAAAACATCAGCTCAAAGAAGATGATGTTTTAGCTATTGCTACTAGCCATGATTTTGAGGAAGTGCTATTGAATTTGGTTGTTGTTGCCTTGAAGCTTCCCATTGAACTTCGCTCTATCTATTTCGAAGCCGATTTCATTGTGCACCAAAAAGCGATAGACACCCACAACATAATGCAATTTCTTGGCAAAGAGTTTGAAGACCCCATTGTGGAACTGATAAAAACATCAAAAGAAGTCAGCCAACAAATAATAGAAATAAGGGATATTTTACTCACTAACACGCCAAGAGTATGATCTTCATAGTTACAATCTCTAAAATGGACAGTATTCCAGATCTGCCGCACTGAAAATAATTACTGGATAAGATCATGGAACCATCACAATCCTTGAGTTGAATTGGGTCTATAGAGGAGATGTTCGTTGATGTATAATCAGCAAAAGATTTGGACAACCATTGAAAGAGGCTATTATGAAACGATATGGTGATAATCTACCAAACAGTACCGATGAAGAATTAGAAAACCAGCCTGACAAAAATATCCAATTCATGCGTGGAAACTGTGCCGTCCGACAGGACATGGTGTCGTTCCTCATGCCCGCAGATGCTCCAAAAAAACGCAAGCCCTTGAAGATTTTCTCCCTCTTCAAAGCCGAACGCAAGGAAGAGCTTGGCGGTTAAGTTTCCCCAATCGAATATCTAAAGCCATTACAAACCATGCTCGAAGCGCCTCCGAGTTCTTTAGAACTCGGAGGCTTCTTTTTAAATTCCCTGTTACGATTCAACGATCTCCTGGCACATACTTACGTGTACAAACAGGAGAACAATTGACCACCCACATGAATATCAAAACCCAATACCCTGCAATGGACGATGTCCGTCTCACGCGAGACGGATTCAAATTCTAATTACTTCCCCTCACGGCTTCTCCAACCCATGCGCTTCCAGCAGCTTCGCATCGGCGAGAATATCTTTTGTCTTCCCGTCTGCAACGATCATGCCTTCGTCCATCACGATCGTGCGCGGAAATAATTCTTCGACAAGTTTCATATCGTGCGTGGAGACAAGCATCGTGATCGGTAGTTCACGCAGTAAATTAATTAATGTCCTGCGCGCGCGCGGATCGAGTCCAGCAGAGGGTTCATCCAATACCAGGATGTGTGGGTTCATCGAAAGGACTGTTGCGATGGCGATGCGTTTCTTTTCTCCTACGCTCAAGTGATGCGATAAACGATCACGAAAGCCAGACATCCGCACCGCCTGCAGCGCCGAGGTCACGCGCGCTTCCACTTCGTCGCGCGGCAGTCCCATGTGCAGCGGACCAAACGCCACGTCCTCGAACACCGTCGGCGAGAAGAGTTGGTCGTCCGGGTTTTGGAACACGAGTCCCACCATTGCGCGGATGGCAGGCAAATTGTCACGCGCGATGCGTTTGTCGCCCACGGTCACATCGCCGCGCCCGGTCAAGATCCCATTCAGGTGCAGCATCAAAGTCGATTTGCCCGCGCCGTTCGGTCCCACCAGCGCCACCTTATCGCCTTCCTGCATCTCGAACGTCACACCGCGCAGCGCCTCGTGACCATCATGGTACGAATAGCGCAGATCCTGAACATGCAAAACATTTGTCATAATTGTCCAACCACTTGAAGCAAAAGGATAACCACCAGCGCGAGCGCCGTGGTGACATAATCAACGCGCCGCATCTCATGCGGATTGATCGTCAGCAGATGACCGGTATATCCGCGCGCCAACATCGCATTGTAGACTCGGTCACTGCGTTCGTAACTCCGTAAAAAAAGTTGACCCGCCATATTGCCAGCGACTTCTGCGCGCCACATCACGCTTCCGCCCGACCTTGCGCCTGCTGCGGCCGCCGAACGGGCTTCTCTTGCCCTGAGCAGACGGAAGACCTCATCCACCAGCACGAAGAGATAGCGATACAGGAACGCGATGATCGTGGTAAGGATGGTCGGCACGCGCAGATGTTCCAGCGCATGGACGATATCCGGAAAACGCGCAGTCGCAACCAATAAAATCGCCATCTGTACCGAAAGCCATGAGCGGATGAGAATGCTCACAAAACGCAGCAAGCCCATGTCTGAGATGGTCAGGTCCCAAAACAGAAAATGGAAACTGGTAATCGGATTCCCCGGAATGGAAAAAAGCACCGTGATCGCAACCAACGCAAAAGGCAATGCCACGAACGAACGCTTGAATGTAAACGCGATCCCCATATTTGAAAGTGCGTTGACAAATAAGAGGAACAACCACGCCAGCCCAAACGCGATCCACGCGCCATCGGGCAGCAGCGCGTTCGAGAGAATGAATGCGACAGTCACCACCACCTTCACACGCGGGTCAAGGCGATGGATGAAACTTTCGGTATCGTGAAAACGGTCAAAGACGTCTGAATGCATGGCAGCTTATGATAATTAATTTTTATTCGGTGGTCGAGTAGCCCTAACGCTTGTAGAGGGCGTATCGAGACCCGATTTACGATTTGCAATCAATGTACGCCCCGCAAAGAACGCCAGACCCAGCGCCACAATTGCGCCGATGACACCGGCTGTGATCTTTGAGACCGAGGCATTTGCCAGAAATGGAATTTTATATCCAGCCAAAGGACCAGCAGCCGATTGCGCTGTGTGAATAAAGCCTAAGTCCATAGCAACCCGGTTCAGTCCATCAGGGTCCGTTGAAGCGAGCGGTGAAAGGATCACAACCACGAGCGCGATCGCTATACCTGCAACGATCCAGCCTTTGCTGCCCTTTGCTGATTCCGACTCTTCGCCCAGCAGGTCAGGGCGGGCTTGCAAAACAAATGATAGCGCAGCGACCGTGATGACCGCCTCCCCCAACCCGATCAATGCATGCACAAACAACATGGCCGGGATAACCACCTGCAAATGCGAGGTGCCGCTCAACCACAATTGCGTGGCAGTGAAGAATGCACCCGCCATCACCGATAACCAGGCGGCGATCCCCGTTACGATCAACTTCAACATGCGGCTGCGCCCCGCAACACTGCGATAGAGTCCATACCCAATGGCGCAGGTGATCAAACCCATGTTCAGGATATTTGCGCCCATCACCAGTAAACCGCCGTCTTGGAAGAGCAATCCCTGCACCGCAATGACAGCGGTCATCACCAACATGCCTGCCCACGGTCCCAACATGATCGCGGCTAATGCGCCGCCCAACAAGTGACCCGAGGTTCCACCCGCCACCGGGAAGTTGATCATCTGCGCCGCAAAGATGAACGCCGCCATCACACCCATTAACGGGACTTGTTTTTCGCCCAGGCTTTTATTGGTGCGCGAGACCGCCATTCCCAAAACCACAGCTGTGATCGCCCAACAGATCAAAGAAATGGTGATACTAAGAAAACCATCCGGGATATGCATGGGTTCAGGTGAATACAACATAAGTAACTCCTCTTTAATAAAACCAGATAATCTATTTCTGACACTTCGGACAGATCCCGAAGAACGTCACATGGCTATCGATACTGCGATAACCGCTGGCAGTTTCCAATTTTCGATACAGACTTTCGAGCATGGTATGTTCCACTTCGATCTCACTGCCACAGACTCGGCAGATCACATGATGATGATCGTCGCCTGCGATCTCATAGGTTAAATGTCCGCTGCCAGAATAGGCTGGACGCGCAAGTCCATTCTCAGCTAAAAACTCCAAGGTTCGGTAAACAGTCGGTTCGGTGAGACCGGGCAATTCTCTACGAGCCTGTTTATATACATCCGCTGGCGAAAGATGCGCGCCCGAATGCCGCAGCACATGCAGGATCGCCATACGTTGCGGGGTCATTCTGAATCCGCGGGCGCGGAGTTGGGGGGCATAATCAGCGGCACAGGACATATAGCTCCTTATTGCAAGTTTTTACAATAACGTCTTTAATATAGTATACATACATATAGCGATTCTTACATTAAAAAGTAAAGCCAGCAGGTTCTCTGCTGGCTAGCAATACACCAAGGTGACAGTCACTTTGCTCTTGCACTTCGTTATAAGAGTGCTTCGCAAAAGTGACTGTCACCTATGAACAACTACTTTTACGGTTCCCAGAAATATTGGATCAAGGCATAGATGAATGGTTTACCATTCACATATTCAATGCCAACCGCCCAAGTATGCCAATCGAGGGAGCCGTTGGCATCGGTCCCGGCGTAATAGATCGAGTAAAAATCCTTCGAGTAGGGCCATTTAATTTCATAGCTCGCGCCGCCGTGCCTGATCTCGTTACAATGCAATGTATATTGTTGGTTAAAGACCTTCAGCAAGTCAGGGACGATGAGCTCATGGAATGATCCCATCTTGCTTTGTCCGCTACCGGGGGCATCGCCCCAATTCGCTTCGTACGTTGTTTCGAAAAGGAAGTTCGCCTGTTCGCGAGTGTAGGTAACGATGCTGCCATAGCGCACCCAGCGCACTTC
>JBDTWO010000098.1:0-17779 GCA_040006635.1 Chloroflexota bacterium | reverse complement strand
GGGAACTGATCGCGCGGCACATCCATAAATGCCTCTTCATCAAATTCACCATAACCGTCTTCGGGCTGCACGACCACCTTCTTGCTGTCGCCGATCTTCATGCCCATCATCTCACTTTCCAGACCCGAGATGATATTCCCATACCCGACCAAAAACTGCAGCGGACCCTGCCCCTCGGAAGTATCCAACTGCTCACCATCCACATGGAGCGAATACTCCATCGAAACCACCACGCCGTCCTGCACTGAATCTGTACTCATTATTTCATCCTTTTCTTGATTTAATGCGCCCATTGTATCAGGGGTGCGAAAATACGTATACACGGAAACAAGTAAACAAGGCGCACGATCCGAAGTACGCACAGTACATGGATTTACTGTTCACTGATTACTGATTACTGTTCACCTCCTTAATTATTCATCCTTCATAATTCACCATTCATCCTTTACAATTCCCCCCTATGCGCTCCGACCTCTGTCTCCCGTGGTATTGGGAATATGATATTGACTTCGTAAACTTTGCCGAACAAGCCTGCAGCGAACAGGGACTTACCCTCTGGCAGATCACGCCCGACAATTTACTTGAATCCATCACCGCTTTGTACAAAGGCGAACGGACATTTCAAACCATCCTTGACCGTTCACAAGGCAATGACCGTTTCGCTCCCATCCTGCGTTGGGCAAAAGAAAATAACAAAAAACGGATCAACCCCGCTGAACTCTCGAAATGGTCAGAAGACAAAGCCACCATGCACCTTGAACTGCTCAGTGCAGGCGTCCAAACCCCGTACACGATCCTGCTGGCGCCCTTCCATGAACAGCCTGTCATTCCCGAACCAGACTTGACTCCACTCGGCGGTCAATTCGTCATCAAGCCCTCGAACGAAGGCGGTGGTGAAGGCGTCATCCTCGGCGCGTCCTCCCTTGACCAGGTCCTGCGCGCACGCATGGAATTTCCCGAACAAAAATATTTGCTCCAATCCACCATCACACCCCGCACCATTCAGGGACGTCCCGCCTGGTTCCGCGTCTATTATGCGGTTGGCAAAACCTATCCCTGCTGGTGGCATCCGCTGACGCACGTATTTTCAAGCGTCACACAACAGGATGAACACAAATACGAACTCTCGCCATTGCATGACATTACTCAACGTATCGCCTCCATCTGCAAACTGGATTGGTTCTCGACCGAGATCGCACTCACCCTCGATGACTTTGTCGTCGTGGACTATGTCAACGATGAGATTGACACCCGCATCCAATCCAAAGCCGTAGATGGCGCACCCGATGAAGTCATGCAAGGCATCGCATCACAGCTAGTGACGATAGCGAAAGAAAATCAGTAAACAGGTACACAAGTAGACAAGGAAACACGTATCTACTGTTCACTGTTCACTGATAACTCTCTACATTCTTCATTCATCATTCAAATCCTCAATCACCCCAGAAAGGTTCACCTTCATGCCCGCCTCCAAACCCCGCGCCCGCGACCTCGGAATTCCTTTCGAAGGCACGCCCGGAAAATATAACGCCATCACCGATGTGGACGGTATCACCGTCGGCTACTCAACCATCATCGAAAACGAATCAGCACGGACAGGCGTCACCATCATCCACCCGCGTGGACGGGATAACCATGAGCCTGTCTTCGCGGCTTGGTTTCCTTTCAACGGCAACGGTGAGATGACCGGCTCAGCCTGGGTGGAAGAAGGCGGCTTTCTTGAAGGTCCAATTGGGATCACGAACACACATTCAGTTGGAGTCGTGCGCGATACGATCATTGAATGGCAGGCGGAGCATAATAAGATCTTTCAAGGCTGGTCATGTCCGCTTGTCACAGAGACCGCCGATGCTTGGCTCAATGACATGAACGGATTCTTCGTCAAGCCTGAACATGTCAGAGCAGCTTTGGAGAACGCTGAATCAGGCTCGATCAAAGAAGGAAACGTCGGCGGTGGGACAGGCATGTTATGCTATGAGTTCAAAGGCGGCACAGGGACTTCATCCCGCAAACTCCCTGATAGCATGGGCGGCTGGACAGTGGGCGTCCTTGTGCAAACGAATTTCGGAAGGCGCTTTCAATTGACCATTGCAGGCGTCCCCATTGGCGCACACATCAAAGATGGCACCGTTTGGACGAACGGCGAAAATCCTTTTGTGCAGGATAGCGGTTCGCTCATCATCATCGTCGCAACCAATGCGCCGCTTCTGCCCCATCAACTCAAACGGCTGGCAAAGCGCGCCTCACTGGGCATGGCTCGCACCGGCGGGCTTGGCGGCAACGGCAGCGGTGATATTTTTCTGGCTTTCTCAACTGCCAACATGCAAGCGGCACGCGGCGATGAAAAAGGACTCACTTCACTTCAATCCATCACCAACGATCATCTTGATCCGCTTTTCTTTTCGACCGCTTATGCTGCCGAAGAAGCCATCATCAACTCATTGGTCGCGGCTGAGGATATGACCGGGCACAAGGGTGTCAGTATTAAGGCGTTACCACATGAAGAGTTAAGAACGCTTTTGAAGCAGTACAATCGGTTAGCATAGTCAACAACTTTTTGTCTCTTCTTTCGTAAGCTGATTAGCAAGCAATCGTCTGGAGGTTATATGTCCAACATTCTCGAAGTTCAAAATCTGGCAAAGAAATACGGTGACTTCACCGCCGTCAAAGGAATAACCTTTGATATCAAAGAAGGGGAAATATTCAGCCTGCTCGGACCGAATGGCGCGGGCAAGACTACAACCATCTCGATACTTTCAACGTTATACACACCCACTTCCGGTGACGCAACCATCGGCGGACATTCCATCACGAAAGACCCAATGGCGGTCAAGCAGGTGATCGGGGTTGTGCCGCAAGACCTCGCACTTTATGAAGATCTGACCGCGCGCGAGAATCTGCTCTTCTGGGGGCAGATGTATGGGTTGAGCGGCAAGCAACTCAACAGCCGTGTGGACGAAGTGTTGGAGCAAATTGGTTTGGTGGATAAAGCTAAGAACCGCGTCAAAACCTATTCAGGCGGCATGAAGCGCCGCGTCAATATTGGCGTGGGCTTACTCCACAAGCCGCGTCTGCTCTTTATGGATGAGCCCACCGTCGGCATTGATCCGCAATCACGCCGCGCGATTCTCGATACGGTCAAAGACCTCAACAAGCAGGGCATGACTTTGCTTTACACAACGCACTATATGGAAGAAGCCGAAGAACTCTCCAACCGCGTCGGCATCATCGATCACGGCGAACTTATTGCTATCGGCACACAAAAAGAACTCACGCAACAAGTCGGGCAAACGGAAACGTTGATCCTGCATGTCGGCGAGAACGACGACTCAGAAGCACTCGCAAACTCACTTAAGGGTGTCAAGGATATTCTGGAAGCCACTGCCTCCGATCATGCAGTCTCGGTCATCGCGCACGAAGCCGAAGATGTGCTGGCGGCAGTCGTGACCAAGGCAAACGAGCGCGGCATCAAGATCCGCTCCATCGATATCCGCGAGCCGAATCTCGAAGCGGTGTTTCTGCATCTCACGGGACGCGCGCTGCGCGATTGATTCCGTGTCTACATGTTTACTTGTGTACGTGTCTCCATGTATACAGGTAAACAAGTAAACACGTAGACAAACATACAAAGAGAACCTCATGCGCAAACTCCTCCTCATCGGCATCAAAGACCTCAAACTCATGTTCCGCGACCGCGCCGCGCTGACCTTCATGCTGCTCGCGCCGTTCCTGCTCACCATCGGCATGGGCTTCGTCACCGGCCGTTTCAGCGGCAGCTCCAGCGGGCTTTCCAACATTCCCGTCATCATCGTCAATCAGGATAATGAACAACTGGGCAACGCGCTGGCGGATGTCTTCTCTTCAAAGGACTTGGCGGATTTAATGGAACCCACCGCTTCATCCGACCCCGAAACTGCCCGCCGACTAATAGACGATAACCAAGCCTCAGCCGCTGTCATCATCCCAGAAGGCTTCACCCAAAGCATCATCCCCGCTCAAGGGACGATGTTCGATCAAAACAGTATTCAACCCGAACCCGTAAAGATCGAAGTGTATGCAAACCCGTCCAGCCCCACGAGTGCCGGTGTAGTCAAAGCCATCGTGGACGAATTTGTCTCGCGTGTCGAAGAGGGACGCACCAGCGGCATGACATCCATTGTGCAGTTGATGTCCAGCGGTTTGTTGAATCCGCTCAACGCAGAAAACGAAGCGCGCGACCTCTTTCAGAATGTAGACCAAACCGAATCAACCGCCATCACGCTCAAAACCGACAAAGAAGGTGCACAGGCGGTTGAATTTGATTTGCTGGCTTACTTCGCACCGGGCATGGCGTTGATGTTCTTGATGTATACCGTCTCCTATGGCGGACGGTCCATCCTTGCCGAACGCGCCCAAGGAACCCTGCCGCGCTTGATGATTTCGCCAACTCATACCGCCCAGGTTTTAGGCGGCAAGGTACTTGGCATTTTCTTTACGGGCGCCGCACAAGTTGGGATATTAATCCTCGCCTCTGCGTTATTCTTCCAGGTCAAATGGGGAGACCCGCTGGGTATGGTGGTCTTAATTCTAGCGGCGGTCTTCGGCGCCTCGGGCTGGGGCATGTTGATCACAGCGCTGGCTCGTACACCGGCACAAGTCGGCAGTACGGGTTCAGCGGTGATGCTGATCTTTGGTATTCTGGGCGGGAGCTTTATCAATCTCGAACAAATGCCACCCTTCGTACAAACCATTAGCAAGATCACACCCAACGCCTGGGGCTTGGACGGATTCACCACGCTCGCCCTGGGCGGCACCTTGAAAAATTTAGCAGAACCGATCACAGCATTACTCATCATGGGCGCCGTGCTGTTTGGGGTTGCGGTTGTGCTGTTTAATCGGAATGGGTTGGTACAGAAATGAAAAAGATCTTCGCCATCGCCTGGAAAGACGCGGTCGTCCGTTTTGCAAGTTCATCGGAGCTGCTTTTCTTTGTAATCCTGCCCGTTGTCTTTACTTTTCTGCTTGCCGGTGGGACACCGAACGGCGAACAGGATCCGCGCATTCGATTGCTGGTCGTGGATGAAGCCAACACAGCCATTTCACAACAGATCATTGACGAGCTGAAAAACTCAACTGCCGTCAGCCCTGAGGTGGTTGCGCGCGATGACGCGCAAAGCCAGTTCGATCAGAGGCGCGCATCAGCTGTATTCATTATCCCTACGGGAATCAACATCGCATCCTTACAAAACGCTTCTGCACAAGTGGAATTGTTGCAACAACCGAATAACATCAATGCCACAATTGCCGAACGCGCCATACTGACAGCCATCCGCAGTGTGAGCAGCGCGGTCTCTGCCGCGCAGAATGCAGTCAAGCAGCGCGAGGCGAAACAGGCATTCACTTCTGAAACAGAAAAGCAGGCGTATTTCGAAAGTTCACTGGCATTGGCACAAAACATTCAAAGGGACGCGCCTGAGCGAGTGACCGTGGTGGAAGGAAACACTCCCGATCAGATCGAATACGACCCGCGTGCGAATTCTTCTGCGGGACAGTTGATCACATGGGTGTTTATTCCATTGTTTGGGATTTCGGCGTTGTTCGCCTACGAACGCCAGCAAGGGACATTGCGCCGCCTGCTGACAACGCCTTCACGTAAAGCGACCTTCCTGCTTGGTACGATCTTTGGTCAAGTAGTGATGGCGCTTGTGCAAATGTCTTTGCTGGTTGGGTTTGGGATCCTCGTAATGAAACTCAATTGGGGACGTGAACCACTGGCGTTGTTCGTTATTCTGCTGTGTTCGGCGCTTGCTGCCGCAGCATTTGGCACAACGATGGGCACGTTTATCAAAACCGAAGGTCAAGCCAGCGGATTGAGCATCATGTTCGGCATGGTCTTCGCCTTGATGGGCGGGTGCTGGTATCCGCTGGAGTTATTCCCGCCTGCGATTCAGAATGCTGTAAAGATTCTTCCCACCACGTGGGCGATGCAGGGTTTGCTTGATCTGGTCTTACGCGGCAAAGGCTTGGTTGATATTTTGCCCGAAGCTGGTGTCCTGCTGGGGTTTGCAGTCATCTTCTTCAGCGTGGGCGTTTGGCGATTCAGGTTTGAGTGAGAAAAAAATTGAGATAACGGAAGCAGGTCAAAGCGTCGCTCTGAGCGGCGCTTTTCATTTCCAGCAAATTTTGTTTAATCTGAATGTTATTATGAAGGTGTAGAATGCAGTCACATTTCAGATGTAAGGAGTTCATATGGCGGCAAAATCGGGCAGGGTCAAGAAATCCATCATGTCAAAGTTTACTGAATGGCGTCATAATCATAAAATTCTTTTTGGGGCGGCCGTGGCGGCCGTGGCGGCAGTGATCGTGTTCGGGTTGGTCATTCCAGGCACAGCCATGCAATTTGAAAATCATAATAGTTTTTGCGCATCGTGCCACACCGAAGGCGAACAAACTTTTTACGACCGCTCACTTACAAGTGCACCTGTTGATCTGGCAAGTATTCACAATATCAAAGGACAAGCGCGCTGCATTGATTGTCATACCGGTCCGGGGATCATCGGCCGCTTCGGCGGGTTGATGGCCGGCGCGACCGATCTTATTTCATACTTCAGCGGACATTACCCGCAACCCGCCGCGTTAGAGGAGCCGTATCCCGATGCGAATTGTTTAAAGTGTCATTCCAACATCACTCAAAAGCAGGAGTTCAATAATCACTTCCATGTTTTTCTTCCGCGCTGGCAGGCAGTAGATAAAAATGCGGCAACTTGTGTGAGCTGCCATCTCAGCCATGATAATACCGGGGATGCAAAAATAAGTTTCCTAAATGAAAAGTCCACGGTGGCTATCTGCCAAAAATGTCATTCGACCGTCGGGGGCGGGTAAAGTATCGTAAACAAAAAATCCCGTTTCAATGAACGGGACTTTTCGTTTACGTCAATGTTATTGAACCGGTCTCAACACTGGCTGCGGTTTCTCGCGCGAGGTGGGGAAAAACCCGGTCGGCAGTTCGATCGGCGTAAAGGTCTTTCCGCTTTTCAGGTCGGTATAAGCAACGTAATAGAGACCAAGGTCGCTGCTATCAAAACGCTGGAAGACGAACAGGATATATTTCCCATCCGGGCTCCAGACAGCGTCACGGTAGCAACAAGCGCCGCTGATCGGATTGAGCAGGGTTTCCTGTTGAGCCTGGCTATCATACAAATAGAGGTCGCCAAAGCCATCGTTGCGAACCGAATCATTTAATAGGAATGAGTGGTCGCCGTCCCAGTTGAAACTGGTGATCTTTTTGGTGCTTTCCTGATTGGAAAAGACAAAATGTAAACCGGGGAATTTATCCACGCGCGTGGGACCGGTGTTGGCGCAGTTTGGAATATCCAAAAACAACAACGAAATTTGATCGGAGTTGACCAACTCGGTATCCACAATGCGGGCGGCTAAATATTTGCCGTTGTTTGACCAAAGCACATCGCGGAATGAATACTGATTGTAAAAACAAAAATTTTTCATCGTCGCCAGATTAAACCTGGTAGTCACTGCGCGCAGAGCATCCAGATCGAATGGCACGATGTTCAATGTCTTCTGGACACTGATCGCGACAAGCTTCCCATCGGGCGAAACCCGAAAGCCTTCGAGAGTTTCGTTTAAGTCAAAACAGGCGATCTGGCTATTTTCCTTGGTATTCCCATCCACAAGATAGGCGCAGTTGCGGGTCATATACACCAGACGATTGCCGATAATCCATTGCAGGTTCGATTTGGCGGAATTATCCGTGCGCACCTGGATCAAGTTCGTGCCATCCAGGTTCATAAAGTAGATCTGATTCCCGGAAAGGAGGGCAACCTGGTCTGCGCCGCCAGGTGCGGGGATGGCGGTTGGCTGAAGTGTGACTGTGGGTTCAGGCGTGACGGTGACAGTCGGGGAAGCGGTGTCAGTTGGCAAAATGGTCGGAGAAACAAGAATCAGGCTGGGGGTCGGGTTGGAAGCGGGCGAGAGGAAGGGCAGCTGTCCACCGAGGGCTAATAGTCCCACGATCGAGATCAAGATGAGGATGCCAGCGGTCAGAAAGCCAGTCATGCGCCCGCGTGAGGAGGCGAGGATGCCGGGTCGATCCACTAAAGTTGCGGATGGATTCAGGAGGCGGTCTTCACCAAACGCGATGCGGTTCAACGCGCGCGCCAGCTCAATGGCGTTCTCATAACGATCAAACTTATCCTTCGCCATGGCGGTCTTGATAAGCGTATCCACTTCGGGCGGCAGATCTGGGTTGGCTTCAAGGATCTTGGGAATGGGCTGTTCGAGATAAGCCCGGACTTTTTCGATGGACGTGTTGGTGGAGAAGCGTTCGATCGATCTGCCGGTGAGCATTTGATAAATGACCACACCCAAAGCATAGACATCACTGCGGGCATCGACACGCTCATCATATGCCTGTTCGGGACTCATATAACCCGGCGTGCCTGCCACCCGGCTTTCGGTGTGTTCATCGAGAGCAACTTCGGTTAGTTTTGCTACACCGAAATCTGAGATGTAGGGATTATCGTTCAGGTCAAACAGGATGTTATCGGGTTTGATATCGCGATGGACAATGCCGCGCTTGTGGGCATGGTCAAGCGCCACGGCGATACGTTCAATGATGCGGGCGGTATCTTGAAGCGAGAGCTTGCCCTCTTGAATGAGAATGGAAAGCGATCCGCCCCCCATGTAGCGCATCACAAAATAAGGCTGACCATTTTCCTCCCCCATATCATAGACCGGCACAATGGCAGGATGCTCCAACGAAGCAATTGTTTCGAGCTCTTTGGTAAAACGCTCAAGCGAATTCTCTTCCTTGCCTATCGATTCGCGCGGCAAGACCTTGACTGCCACATCACGTTTGGAACTTGGGTCATGAGCCAGATAAACGGTCGCCATGCCCCCGCGTCCGAGCGTCTCTTTGATTTCGTACCTGCCAATTGTTCTAGGAGCCATACTCCTCAAGTATAACAACGCCAAAGATGGGGCGCAAGCGATATCCGCTTCAGAAGTATTGCCATTATCCGCCAATTGGCGCGAATATAAAGGATTCAGCCACAGATTTCACGAATTATCACGGATTGTTTTATCTCTTTGTCTTGAAATGAGTTAAACAGGGCTTACGCAAAACCCGAATTTAGTCCACCAATCTGCGCTAATCCGTTCAAACTTAGCGAAAATTGGCGGACAAGAAAACAATTCTGCGTAAATCTTGTTACACCAATTAAGCCGACCCTCTGAACTGGGTCGGCTTAATTGGTGTAAATCAGTGACTGCAGCGCCAAAACTTTTTCTCACCGCAAAGGCGCGAAGGACGCCAAGATCTCTAATAAGAAGTTAAATACCCAAAACCTTTCCTGAAATAATTTAAACTTCCTTTGCGCTCTTCGCGTCTTCGCGGTAAAAGGTTTGCTTTTTTTTTCAGGCGACTCATCAGGGAAATCTGTGGCTAAAATTTATTACTTCTGTTTCGAATTTACTTATCCTGGATCTCAGCTGCTCTGAAGGTATTCGCCATCAACATGGCGATCGTCATTGGACCGACACCGCCGGGAACCGGGGTAATGAAACCCGCCACTTCCTTGGCTTCCTCAAAGTTGACATCGCCAACGAGTCTCTGCAAGGGCTTGCCGGTCTTCTGGCTGATCATCTGTGTGCCATCGGGATTAAGTTTCGGGATCCCGTTGATGCCCACATCGATCACTGCCGCACCGGGTTTGAGCCAGTCACCACGCACCATCTCTGCACGACCGATCGCTGCTATGACAATATCCGCCTGGCGCAATACCGCAGGAATATCCTTCGTGCGCGAGTGGACGATAGTCACCGTGGCATCTTCTTTGACCAGCAATAAAGCCGCTGGCATACCGACGATATTCGAACGACCCAACACCACTGCATTGGCACCTTTGATCGTCACACCCGCTTCTTTGAGCAGATAGATACAGCCATACGGTGTGCATGGCACGAACAACGGTTCGCGTCCCTTTTGGGCAAGGCGACCGAGGTTGATCGGCGAGAAACCGTCCACATCTTTTTCGATGCTGATGAGTTGCAGGATGCGTTCTTCATCCAAATGTGAAGGCAAAGGCAACTGCACCAGGATACCGTTCACCTTCGGGTCGGCATTCAATTCCTTGATGAGTTTTTCCAAATCAGCCTGCGTGATATCGGCCGGCATGGGATGATGATAGGACGTCATGCCCAACTCGGCGCAAGCCTTCTGCTTCATGCTGACGTACGTCGCTGAGTCGATACGCTCACCGACCAGCACCGTCGCCAACCCCGGCTGCGACTTCCCCTCCGCAATTCGTTTCGCTACTTTCTCTTTAACTCCATCGCGCACTTTTTGAGCAATGGCAGTTCCATCAATTAACTGAGCAGTCATAGTATTCTCCTTTTTCAAGATTACTTCCATTGTACAACTCCCCCCGCATTTTAAAAAGTGACACTTATCCCGTGTTCGAGATTACGCCCTTTAATTTATCCCCTGAAATTTCCTGCAACAGAACCGCATCCAACTCGTTCCAACGCGGCGAGGGCGCGAAGGCTTGGGCTCGGAGATAATTTTCCGTCAGCCCCTCCATCTGCCAGCCCCATTCACCCATCTCTGAAGTCGACTCCCACAATACGGACATCTTTCGTCCGACAAATTTTTCACGATAGGACTTCGCCGACTCTGCCAGCGCCTCGGTCAGGATGTGATTCCGCATCTTTCTAAGCTCGGGCTTGACCTGTCCCTTCATCCTTGCCGCCCCTGTACCCGGACGCGGCGAATACGTGAAGACATGTCCATCGGCAAAATTGATCTCACGCACGAATTCAAGCGTCTGGGCAAACTCCTCTTCCGTCTCACCGGGGAAGCCTGCAATGATATCGGTTGTGATCGCGACATCCGGCATAACTTCACGTGCCGCATTCACCAACTGACGAAATGAATCAGGCGTGGTCTTGCGTGCCATCCGCTTCAGCGTGGATTCGCATCCAGACTGCAGAGGCAGGTGTAAATGAGGCATGAGGCGGGCATTAGTCCAGAGGGAAAAGAAGTCGGTTGATAAATCCCAGGGTTCGAGCGAGGAGAGTCGCAGGCGCGGCACATCCGTTTCGCGCAGGATAGCTTTGATGAGTTCACTCAAATGTGAATCAAAGTCATAACCCCACGAACCAAGATGGACTCCGGTTAAAACAATTTCTTTCGTGCCACCCGCCAGCGCGGATTGAATATCGAGAATCACATCCGCAATGTGACGACTACGTCCCTCACCGCGCGCGACGGTTGTGATGCAAAATGTACAAGCGTTATCACAGCCATCCTGCACTTTGATGAACGCCCGCGTGCGGCGATGCAGACCCGGCAATGGCTGACGTGTTATGGGTTCAAGGTCAAAGGTTTCAAGGGGCAGGTTGAGAATATCGGCAACGAGATGATCTTTGCGGTCATTCGCAATCACACGCAAGACATTCGGCAACTCGTTGGCTTTTTGCGGCTGCAGCGTCGTCCAGCAACCGGTAGCAACGATCTCATTCACCCCCGCCCGCGCGATCTGCCGGATCTTACTGCGTGATACCGACGCGGCATCGTTCGTCACTGCACAGGTATTGACCACCGCCATATCAGCCATATCAGCAGTCGCAACGATCTCATGCCCCGCCGCGCGGAATTGCCGCGCCATCGTTTCGATTTCGCTTTGGTTGAGTCTACAGCCGATGGTATCGAGGAAGATTTTCATAGTATCAAACGTAGGGGCGGGGTCTCTCCCCGCCCTATTATCGGACTAACAACAAGGCGAGAGAACCTCGCCCATACAAATAATTACGGTTGCGTCACCACAAAATGATCGAACAATACATCCACACCGGGTTGCGTAAATGACCCGGCGAGCACACCGACATCACCCGATTTCAAGTCACCATCCTGCACAGTTGCCACTTGCGTAGTATTCACAGTAAAGGTCAGCACACTACCAATACAATCCGCGCGCAGACGGTTGATCATGTTCGGCTGAACGATCGGCGATGCCTGCATTTCATATTGTCCGATTAAGATGGTCTGCCCTTTGACAAATTTTCCGATGGCGTAATAGCCGTCATTCGAAATGATAAAGAAATAATAATTGCCACCCTGATAGCGGCACATGACACCCATGCGATTCTCATCGGGACCGGCGCGTTTTATCACATCCGCTTCGACACGCACATCGCCGTAATTCTTATGCGGCGTGGACCAGAAATTCAAACCGGGCTTTTGCACCAAAATACGAAAGCCGCCTTCGAAGTAATCCATGATACCGCCATCGTTGGCGAAACGGTCCCAGCCAGTGGTGGGGGCATCGAACTCATCTTGAAAGAGCACTGTACCTGAGGGAGCAGTCTGTGTTGGGGGAGGCGTGGGGGCAGAGGCACAAGATGAAAGAAGAAAGAGGAAAGAAGACGTAACGGCTAAAAATAGATGAAGGCGAGTGATTTTCATGGGTGGGATTTTATCATGGGCATCTTCAAACTCTGGAGTCTGGCAGCTTGCTGCCAAATACTCAGAAGCATACCCTTTCGGGCACTTAGCTTCTGGAGTCCAGAGTATTTTACGGAAAATATTGATTCAACACAGCCTGCGCATCTGGGTTGCCCAAGTCACGCGCGCTTACCAAATGCTCACGCGCCGAGACCTGATTATTCGTTTGCAAATACAACATCCCCAAATGGAAATGCGCCGAGGCGTTTTGTGAATCCAATTCGAGGGCGTGCAAGAGAGTCCGTTCGGCTTCGGGGTAACGTGCATCCAGCAATAACAGCCAACCTAACAGATCCTGTAAACCATCGTCATCTGCTTTGAGCACAACAGCCTTTTGCGCAGCCGGAATGCCCACATCTTTCACATGGATATTATTCTGCGCGCAAAACTGCGCCAGCAAACGCCAATAACTGATCTCATCCGGCGCAAGCGAGGTGGCAACTTGATAGGCTTCTAACGCGCGGATCATATCGCCCAACTTTGAAAACGACTCGCCGATGGAAATATACAATGTGGGATCATCCGGCTGCAACACAGCCGCGGCTTGAAACTCAGTCAGCGCTTCGCGGTTATTTCCAACGCGTTGAAAATATAATCCGCGCAAAGTACGGACGACAGCAGAATTTGGATTCAGACTCAGCGCACGCTCAAGATATGTAAACGCTTCATCTTTACCCGCTTGCTGATGCGCTTCGCCGAGCCATGCCCACGCCTCAGCATTCTTCTCGTCAGCTTGTGTGGCTTGCTCAAAGGCAGCCTGTGCCAACGCCCATTCGTTGACGAGTCCCAGTCCACGCCCTGTGATGACAAATTTAGCAGAGGGTGTATCGCTTAGGGAGGCAAGGTTCAAGGCGGTGCGCAAGGTTTGGACGGCCGGATCAAGTTCCGGGTCCTGTTGGGAAGCGGTGATCAATTCCGAGATCGCAGTTTGAGTGTCAGTCAGAGTCAACAAGAGTCCGAGGCGGTAATGGGCAGAGGCGTCCTGCAAATGATTGGATACATAGCGCTGAAGATATTCAGCCGCTTTGGCATACTCTTTTTTCGCTTGATAAATTAACGCCAGGCGTGAATATAGATTTTCAGATGGATTTTTTTGCGTCAACCCCTGATCCCAAATTTCAGCGGCGCGGTCGGTCTCGCCCATCAAATAGTGAACATCGCCCCATGCCACCCAGCCATCCGCCGAAAGCGCATTGCGTTGAAAAGCTTTTTGATAGGAGGTTTCCGCCAAGGCATATTCTTTGGCGTAATAATATTCATGCCCGGCAAGTTCATATAGATCAGCGCGCCACGGAATGCGCTGTGCCGCAGCTTGATGATGCTGTGCGGCTTCGAGGTAGGATGAGGCGCTGTCGCCCTGCTGCAACTCGGAGTAGCCGGAGTAAACAACCGGCACCAGTATTGCCAATATCAGGATGAGCAGAACCGGCAAGGCGCGGAGCATGTTTCGCATGTCTGTATTATAAAGGTGACGGTCGCCTAAAGTAACATTCCCTTCCTCTATCTGTCTTGATTCAGCAAGGTCTGAAGAAGACAGATTTCTATAACTGGAAGTATAATCACGGATACAACATGGGCGCATCATTGAATTCCATTTTTACTTTCCTGACCACCTCTGAAGGTAGTCTGGTTTACCACATCGTGTTGGTATTCTCGATCATCACCACGTTGCAGTCTGCCTTTTTCCACGCCCGTTCAAGCGGATTTCCCCAGGCGCGCCGCGCCGTCTTCGGGCTGTCCATTCTCATCTCGGCGCAGATCGCCCTTTTTCTTTTTAATGCTTTCGCGGCTCAGGTTTTCAGCCTGTCTGCCTTTCTTCCAGCCATTGATCGTGCCCTGACTCTTTTCTCCCTGATCTGGATGATCTGGCTGTGGGCTTTCCCGGAACCCAGCCGCTCAGCCGATGTGACAACCACTTTGATCAGTCTATTGGTTGCGGCAGCTTTTGCTCTAACGCTTGTAACCCTGGCACAAAGCCCAACTGTCCCCTTCAACGTAACTTATCTCGATACATTCTGGCAAATTGCAAGCATGATCGTTGCAGTGCTGGGATTTTTGCTGGTCATCTTCCGCCGCCCGAATGGTTGGGGTAACGGCATGTCTGTGTTTTTACTCGCGTTGACCGGGCATACCCTGCAATTGATCTTTGGTAAATCGCTGGGAGGGGATTTTCCCGGCGCAGTACGGCTCTTTTATCTGGCTACGGCTCCGATCTTGATGACCCTGCCCCAACGTTTCCCCGCGCCATCCACTGGTGGAACTACTTCGGTCAGCAAGACCAACGCGCCGGTGGATGAACGTCGCCGTTATAGCACGGACCCCAAGACTTTCCATGCCCTGCTGGCGTTGGCGGGCGAATCCAGCACAGACAAGTTGAGTCAGGCGATCACACGTGCCATCGCGCAGACCATGCTCGCTGACTTATGCTTCCTCATTTACCTAACCGACAACAATAATCAAATGCAGATCGCCAGCGGATACGATCTCATCCGCGAAGAGAATCTCGATGGCGGGAGCATGAACAAGAACGTGATCCCCATGCTCACCAACGCCATCCAACGCGGACGTCCCTTACGCTTGCCTTCGAGCAGTACCTCTGCCGATATCAAAGGCTTGAGCGACCTGCTCGGGCTTGCCAGCCCCGGTCACTTGATGAGTGTGCCGATCGTGACCCCTGAAAAAGATCCCATCGGCGGTGTGCTGATGCTTTCGCCATATTCCAATCGTTTGTGGAGCGCCGAAGACCAGGCGTTTCTCGCGAACATTGCTCTGTCGCTGGTGCCCATCATCCAGCGCGGACAACGAATGACCACGCTCGAGAACAAGGGTGAGCAAACCCGTCAGGCTTTGGAGATCGCGCAAACCCGCCTCGCCGACATGGAACGCCGCAACAACGACCTACTCAAACAGATCGATGCCGTAAAAGCGGATTCACAAGAAGGTCTGGCGCAAGGGGAAAATCTCGTTGCGCTCACCAAGATGCAGGAAGACGCGCAAAAAGCCATTGAGAAGCTTAAGAAAGAAAATGAAGAACTGCGCGCCTCAAAAGATGTAAAGGGCGTCAAAAGCACGGGCGCCTCAAGCGCCAATTCAAAGCAGGTGGAAGGCGAATTGCGCACCACACTCGAAGAAGTGGCGCGTTTACAAAACCAACTCGCTGAAGCCAACATGCGCGTCATCGAAGCGGAAAAGGGTGTGACTGCCACACGGTCCACCGAACAGGCGGAAGTGGTCGCCTCCATTTCACAGGAGTTGCGCCAGCCTATGTCATCCATTGTGGGCTACACCGATCTACTATTGGGTGAATCGGTTGGCATTCTCGGTGCCTTACAACGAAAATTTGTGGAACGCATCAAATCGTCCACGGAACGCATCGGCACATTGATCGATGACCTGATCCAGGTCACCACGCTCGAGACCGGGCTCAACGAAATGAAGCCCGAACAAGTGGACTTGAATTTGATCATTGATAACGCCATGTCCTATACCAGCAGTCAGGTGCGCGAGAAGAATATTTCGATGCACCTCGATCTGCCGAAGAATATGGCGCCGATCCACGCCGACCGCGAAGCGCTCCAGCAAATTCTGATTCATCTGCTCCAGAACGCCGGAGCAGCCTCCCCCATAGAAGGAAGCGTGAATCTCTCAGTCCAAACGCAGACCGATAGCGGTAAAGAATATGTCCAGATCCAGGTCACCGATTCCGGCGGCGGCATCTCGGCTGAAGATCTGCCGCGCGTGTTCACCCGTTTATTCCGCGCGGATAATGTGCTCATTCAAGGCGTGGGCGACACCGGCGTGGGACTTTCAATCGCCAAGACTTTAACCGAAGCCCAAAAGGGACGCATTTGGGTTGAAAGTCAGGCAGGCGTTGGCTCCACCTTTAGTGTGTTGTTGCCGATCGCCAAGGCTGCGGAGAAATAACCATGCAAGCCCTGCGTCAAATGGGCGGGGGAGTTTTTATCGCCATCCTCTCGCTATTGCTGGTCATTGGCGGAATCTCGCTTTCACTGGCAGAGAATCGTTCTCAACAAGCTACGCCAACTTCCATCCCAGTGATCGTCATTGCCACTTCACTTGAACAACCGGTTTCAACTCCGGTTTTTGCCCCCACAAATACCTTGGAGATCCCCACACTGACTTCAACCGCCATGCCGAGCGCAACGTTGGCGGCTCCGGTTGTGTGCAACCCGCCATCCGGCTGGCTCCAGATCATCGTCAATGCGAGTGATACGTTGTATACCATCGCTGAAAGATATAAGACCACCGCCGAGATCTTAGGCGCCAATAACTGCCTGGGCAACACCGTCCCTGCGGCGGGTTCGCGTTTATATGTGCCGCCAGTCCCAACCGTCACCGTCATTCCATGCGGTCCATATCCCGGCTGGATCAAAGCCTACAGCGTCCAACCCGGCGATAACCTATATCGCATCTCGCTTTTATACCGAACCAACGTTTCGCAATTGCAGGTCGGCAACTGCATGGGCTCGTCCATCACCATCTATACGGGTCAACTGCTGTATGTGCCGAACGTCCCCACCAGCACGCCGGGCATTACCATCGTTCCCAACTTCAACACAGCCACCCCTACTTTGACCGTGCCGCCCACGTCAACATTTATTGTGACCGATTCGCCCGTGCCCACCAACACCGCCATCCCGCCCACCGCGACTGCCTCGATCACACCCTTACCATCCTCCACTCCCATCACACCCGCCTCGCCATGAGATCATTTTGGCAGATCACGATCATCGCGGCATTATTCCTTGCCGGATGTGGTGCGAACGCGTCTGCGGATTCAAATCTTCCGTTTGCATTCGTGACGGCGGCACCAAACGCTTCGCCAACCCCGACACCTTTTCAACCGATGCTCTGGACGCCATCCCCCGTCTACGCTCAGGACGGTTCGCTGCTTTCCCAGCCGGTAGCTGATTCTGCTTTATCAACCTCCACGCCCCCCGCACCGACTCAAACCCCAGCCCCCACCATCGACCCGAATCTGCTCATCAACACCGTTGCACCCCAGGCAACGATCGACTCGTCCGGCAGTCAAGTCCTCAACAACGGACAATCCACTGTCAACTTCCTATTGATCGGCTCCGACCAAAGACACGGCGCGTCCTTCCGCACGGATACGATGGTCGTCGCCATTTTGCATCCCAACGAGGGACAGGTCTCGCTCATTTCGATTCCCCGTGATCTATGGGTATCCATTCCCACTCAAGGAAATCAACGCATCAATACCGCTTTTGAATATGGCGAACTGAACGGTTATCCCGG
>JBDTWO010000097.1:0-17862 GCA_040006635.1 Chloroflexota bacterium | reverse complement strand
TCAGCGTATCCCATATCTTCGCGCTGAATTCCTCAGGTCCATAACCGGTGATCTGGCGAATGCCCTCACCGATGAATTCATATTTAATAGAACTGCCGTTATTATAATAAGATTCAAGATAAGGAACAGCGCCAGCCACCTCGATGGCTTGCCGATAAAGCGCCTCTGATTCGCGCAGCTCATTCTCTGCCCGTTTGCGCTCGGTGATGTCGCGGTCAATCCCTAGAACCACCTCATGACCATTCAATAGAATCAGGGAGGTGGATACATCCACCGGGAATACAGTGCCATCTTTACGCCGATGAGTCGTCTCAAAGCGTAAGACACCAGCCTGGCGGACACGCTCAAAGTATTCAGAACGCTCGGTGGGATTACCCGGCGTTATGTTGAATATATCTACAGATCGCCCAATTAATTCGGAGCGTGCATACCCGTTCATCGCGCAGCCGGTCGCATTGCAATCCAGGATCGACCAACCGGCTTGCGGATCAATGATCATGATCGCTTCGGGTGAAGCTTCGAATAAGGTGCGGAATTGTTCACTGCTTTCCTTGAGCGCCTCTTCGACCAGCTTGCGCGCCGTGATATTTTCATGTGCCAGTACCACCCAGATATGCTCACCAGCCTCGAATTTGGTAATTCGCAAGTTGAACCAGCGCTGCTCTTTGGGACTGTGACATGGATACTCGATCAAAGCTTCTCTGATATGCCCTGCGATGATATCCCGGATGGCTTTGGTAGTTGTTGACGCTTCTTCGGCATCTGGACCGGTTGCCGAATCACACACCTTGAGATAATTCAATCCAATTCCGTAATTTGGATGGTTAAGTCCATTCTGTTCGGCGAACTTACGCCAGGCTGAGTTGACTTGGACGATGGTGCCTTCTTCATCCAGGATTGCGATATGCGCCGATAATGCGTTTTGTACACTTTGCAAAAACTCTTCAGATCGTTGCACCTTCTCATTTGTCTGTTGGCGCTGAATGGCGGCAGTCAATTGCCCGCTAATGCTCTCGATCCGCCTCAGTTCTGTATCCGTAAACTGGTTCTGGCTCGAAACATCCCATAAGCCGATGGTTTTGCCATCCGCGCTGAGCGGCACCGTGATCGCCGACCGGATATGCAATATTTTGTAGATCTGCGGGATCAGCTTGCGGAGTGCCTTGCGTGCCAAGGGCGGCAAGAATTTTGTTTCGACGAACTCTGCGATCCAATTCTGGATTTCCTGCGGGTCGCTGATAATCGACCCGTGGGTTTGGCTCAGGACTTTTTGGAAATACCCGCCGGCCCGAATGGGGATTTGAATGAGTGGGATGGTGCTCCCGATCAGCTTCTCGATCTGGCGTGTGATTTTTGGAGTCATGCTGAATTGCTGCATGGTCAGTGACTGCCCGCCTGGGTCGAGTATATAAATGCTGCTGCCTTCGCTCGCGAAAATGTGTTTCAGTTCTTGCGCCAGCAGGGTCATGATCTCGCGCAGATCTTTACCCTGGACGACAGCTGCGTTGATAACATTGATCAGATTGAGGTCATCGTTGCTTTGTTTAATTTCGATTTCCGCCTGTTTGCGCTCAGTAATATCGCGGACTATACTAATTACGTGCAGTCCGTCATTGGTTGTGTGATATGGTTTTCCAGAAGATTCAACCCAGCGCCATTCGCCGCTTTTGTTCTGCACCCGATAGATCATGCTTTGCGATTCTGAACTTAATACATTCTGCAGTTTTTGCATGAGCTGCGATAGGTCTTCGGGATGAACGTGTGCTAAAGCAGAACTACCCAACTCATCTTCAAGCGTGTACCCAGAAAGCATAGGATAGTTGGGGCTGACGTAGCAAAGTTGACCTTGTGCATTTATTTCCATAACGATGTCGCTCATGTTCTCAACAAGACCGCGATAGCGTTCCTCGCTGGCGCGTAATTTCTGTTCTGCTTGTTTGCGCTGGGTAATATCCAGCACAGTGCCGAAGAATCGTAGAACATTGCCAGTCGGGTCCTTTTCAATTCGATACTCGGGCAGAAGGATCCGCAGAGCGCCTCGTTCTGGATTTGTGCGAAACTCCCTGCGCTCAGGCAGTTCGCCCTGTGCCATTTGCTCCAGCGTCTTGCGCAGCGTATCCCGATCTTCGGGATGGATCATCTCAATATATTCTTCGTTAGCTGGAATACCTTGCTCTGGATCAAGGTAAAAGAGTGTATACATTTGCGCAGACCACCAACCCCGGCTGGCTTGAACATCAAAATACCAACTGCCCAACCCCGCTTGCTGCTCGGCACTTTCGAGATTTAAGAGCACTTCTTGCAATTCCAGTTCCGCCCGCTTGCGTTCGGTGATATCGATCGTGTACCCGGCCAACAAATGCTGCTCGCCCTGGGGGATTGGAAATTTGATAGTGGTATATTGACGGTCGTTCAAATCCTCATCCAGCGTAAGGACACTGCCAGTCGAAGCAACAGCCCAATCATCGGCTGTCATCTTTGCAGCGAACTCGGGCGGGAATAACTCAGGCATGGTCTTCCCGATCATTTGGGACCTTGGCACGCCGGTCATCATCTGGTAATTTTCACTGGCATACAAGACCCGGCTTTCGGTCGGCGTCACTTCTTTGATAAAGGCATAAATGGGGGAGTGTTTGATAAACAAAGCCAGCAGTTCCTGGTTCGCCTGTAACGCGGCTTGGGTGCGTTTATGATCTTCCAAAATACTTAACAATGCCAGGCGCGATCTTTCAGATGCATCCAACAATTTTTTTGTATCAGACTGTGCCTGTTGCAAGGCGGCTTCGGCGTGTTGGATGCGCAGCATGGCTTCGATCCGTGCCAGCAGTTCGCGATTGCTGATGGGCTTGGCAATATAGCCGTCTGCGCCGGCTTCCAGCGCCTGCGCCTGTTTGTCGCTGTCGGTTTCAACGGCTGAATACATAATAATGAATATGCCTTGAAGCTCGACCGCCTGTTTGGCCTGCTGACAGACCTCAATGCCAGATCGGTCTGGCAGGTTCCAATCTAACAATACCAGGTCCGGGCGCTGTGTATGTATTTGTTCCAGCGCTTGCGCGGCATTCTTGGCTGTCAGCAATTGCTGATAGCCGCCTAATTCAAGCACCCGCCGGGTTGCCAGCAAAATACCGGGGTCGTCATCCACGATTAAGATCTTTGCCGAAGGATTCATGCCAGGTGCTCCTCTGCTTCCAGGGGCAGGCGCACAAAAAAGGTTGAGCCCTGACCCACCTCACTCTCCAACCAGATCTGCCCATGATGCCCTTCCACAATCCGTTTGATGATCACTAATCCCAGCCCGGTGGAACGTTCGCCACCCGTCCCATGCGCCTGCAGGCGACCAAAGGGTTTGAAGAGTTTTTCCATGTCAGCCGCGGCGATCCCTGAACCCTGATCCTGCACTGCCAGAACCACGTCCGTTGCCTGGCAACCCAGGCGCACGCGCACGGTCGTATCGGGACTGGAAAATTTTATGGCATTGCTGATGAGGTTATCCAGCACCTGTTCGATGCGCGCCGGGTCGAGCATGAGGGGCGGAACCGCTTCGATCTCCAATTCGATCTGGATTTGCTTGCTGGCAGCCCACGGCCGCTGACGCGCTACATTTTTTTGCAAGAGGGCAGATACATCCACGCGCTGGAGGTTGAGGTCAAGCTGACCTGATTCTATCGCGGAAACTGACAGGAGATCGTCCACGAGGTTATGCATAAATTGGCTGAGTTTGAAAATTTCGGTTAGAAAATCACTGTGTTCCTCCGGGCTCAGCCGCATTTTTTCATCCAACAGCAATCCGCTGGCGAGTTGAATGCTGGCGAGCGGATTGCGTAGATCATGCGCAGCCATGCCCAGGAATTGGTTCTTGAGTTGATTTACGCGTTCCAACTCGGCATTCTTCCGGGCGAGTTCGCGCTGCATCGAAACCAGTTCGTTGTTGAGCCGGCTGATCTGGTCATATAAATTCGTGGATGGCTCCAGGCGCAGCGTCTGCTCATCATCCTTGAGCGCGGCGCGCAAGAGATTGACCTGTTCATTGCTCATGTTCAACATGTCCTCATACAGGACCTGTAGATCAGCGCTGTTGACTGCGCCCACGATCAGGACTTGATCGCCCAGGGTGCCGCCGGAAAAAAGCAAAGTAACCAAGCCTTCAGACACAGGCAGGTTAAGCTCCCAATTGAAAGCCGCGGCATGGGTTCGAATCTCATCGAAAAAATTCAGGGCTTTGATGCGGCTGGCTTGATCCACCACGCTGGCAAAGAGCCGCCCCGCACTGATGGCGCTTTGACTCACTTCATTCCGCAAGACCTGCACGATCAGCCCCTGCGGATTGCATAACAAAGCCAGTCGGCCTTTTAGGTGCTTGGATGTCACGTGATGAGCCTGTCTGCGGTTGCCACGGCTTGCTCAGCATCGGCTGCATACCCATCGGCGCCGACCTGCTGCCATAAATTCGCAACTTGATTAAAGGGCTGCCCGCCCACCAGAATGTGAACCTTCAAGCCGCTCTGCCGGGTTTCCACGATCAATTCACGCACCTTGTCTAAATGAAATGTCATGGTCGCTGAAATTGCCAGGATTGCAGCCTGGCGTTGCGCCAGCATTTGTAGAACACTTTGGGTGGGCGTGTTGGCGCCCAGAAAATGGGTATCCCAGCCATCCAGCTCCAGCAGGTCTGCGACCATGCGCGCGCCAATTTCGTGCAATTCACCATCCACGCAAGTTGCCACGAGCGTGTGTCCATTTTTGGCGCCTGCAAAGATCTGCGGGTACAACTGCGACATGATCATCTGCGTAGCCGCCGTACAATAATGTTCCTGTGCCACGCTGATCTGGTTGACCTGCCACAGCCGACCGATCTCGTGCTGGGTGCGCTGAAAGATTTGCAAGTACACCTCTTTGACCGGCATACCGGTCCCTACCGCTTGCAGGATCAACTGACTTGCAGATTGACGGTCACCGATCAACAGCGCCTCCAAATAACGCCGCGCCAGTTGATCGGAGGGGTTATTGCCGCTGATATAACTGGTGAGCGCATCCGAATGGTCTTGCAAACTGCGCAGGCCCTCGTCGATCATTTGCAGGGCTGGTGCGCGTTGTTCTTCAGGCAGGCGTTCACCCAGCACCAGGCGGGTATATTTCAATGTGTTCGGCAGCACCGCATCTGAAAAACCCAAACCGACAAACAAGGCTTTGACCCACGCCAGGTAGGAAGTGAAAAGTTCCGGTGCGTCAGCTTCCAGCGCCTCGGCCAGATACTCGAGATGATAGTGCGTATCGCGGACACTCTTTTGTCGCCCTACCGAACCGTAGGGTTTCCAGACCTGGGGTTGGCTTTCATAGATCCGTTCGACGATCGCTTCTGCCAAAACATCGGCTTGCTCACGCAGACTATTCATTGGATACTCCATTCATAGAGGCTTGCTCAATACTCTCATAACGCGGCGGCTCATTTACCTGCCGCAATAGCTCGTTAATTTCTCTTTTTAATTCCAGCACGCGCGTCTCGCGGTCAAGGGTGACGTCATACCAGCGTTTTAGTTCTTCAAGTTGTTGGTGGGTTTTCTCTTCCGCCTGTTTGCGCTCAGTGATATCCGTATGCGTGCCGCTCATGCGCAGTGGTTTGCCTTGCGCATCGCGTTGGACGATCTGTGCCTGATCCAGAATCCATTTATACTGCCCGTCTTTGGCGCGCATGCGGTACTCAGCCCTATACACCGAAGTCTTACCTTCCAAATGATCTTGAATGGCTTGCCCAGCGCCAGCCCGATCATCCGGGTGATGTAGGTCAGTCCATTGCTTGACGTTGAATTCAATTTCTTGTAATGTGTAGCCAAGCATCTCAGCCCAACGCGTATTTCGAACGACCTTGCCCGTCTCAATATTCCAATCCCAATAGCCTAGCCTACTGCCCGTGAGTACTAGATTTAAACGTTCCTCACTTTCAAGCAGTGCCTGTTCAGCCTGCTTGCGTTCAGTAATATCACGATAATTCAGGACAATGGCTTGGATGCTGGGATTATCCAACATGTTCGTGGCGATCGCTTCGACCCAGTGCCAGGAACCATCGAAATGTCGCAAACGAAATTCGCCGCGCTGCTGGCTCCCCGGAGATCGGATGAGGTTGGCATAGTACGCGCTGGTCCACTCACGGTCTTCTGGATGAACGATTTCGAAAATATTCTGCCCCACGAATGTACTCTCGGCGTACCCCAGGTTGCGCACAACCGCCGGGCTTTCCCAGAGCAATGTTCCCTCAGCACTTAAGAGCGAAATATCATCCAGTCCATTTTCGATCATGGCACGGAAACGTTCTTCGCTGGCGCGCAAGGCTTCGCGTGCCTGCTGGCGTTCGATGGCATAGCGCATCGCGCGCGCCGCCATGCCAAAACCGGCGGTGCCCTTTACGATGTACTCCTGCGCGCCGATGTGAATGGTTTGCAGCGCCACAACTTCATCGGTTAAACCAGAGAGCACGATCTTGGGAATGGTGGGAGCGGCTATATGGATCTGCGTGAATGTCCTCAGTCCCTGGCTATCTGGCAGACCCAGATCGAGCAGAATAATATCGAAGGTGTTTTTTTGCAGAATCTCAAGCGCGGCTTGCAGCCGTTCAGCCGTGGTCAGCTTAAAGGAATTGAGCGTATCCTGCACCAATATTTCTTGCAGCAGGATAACATCAACTGGATTATCTTCAATCAGTAGAACGTGGAGCTGTTTCTTGTCCATGATCGGCCTCAGGGGGGAGCGTGACGATACTAAACCAAAACTGCTGAATGGATTTTACGGCTTCCACGAAATTATCAAACCCAACCGGCTTGACGATATAAGAATTGGCATGTTCGTCATAGGCTTGCAAAATATCCTTCTCAGAATTCGAGGTGGTGAGAATTACCACCGGAATTTGCTTTAGATCTGGATCCGCTTTAATCTCAGCCAGCACTTCGCGTCCGTTCTTGCGCGGCAAATTGAGATCGAGCAGGATCAGGTCCGGGCGGGGGACCGAGGCGTACTGTCTTTCCTGTTTCAAAAAAGCCAGCGCTTCCACGCCGTCTTCCACTACATGCAGCGTATTCGCGATCTTAAATTCTGCGAAGGCTTCGCGGGTGATCAGCACATCCGCCGGGCTGTCTTCGACCAATAGAATATCAACGTGATTTAAGGACTTCAAAGTCATGGCTACCTCTCTGGGATTGTGAAATAAAAGGTGGAGCCTTGCCCGGGTTGTGACTCGACCCAGATCTGCCCACCGTGTCGTTCGATAATTTTTTTGCATAATGCCAGCCCAATGCCCGTGCCGGGATATTCACGGCGGGTGTGCAGGCGTTGGAAAACCAGGAAGATGCGTTCAAAGTATTGCGCCTCGATGCCGATGCCGTTATCGCGCACGGCGAAGCGCCAGCGTTGCTCTATTTTTTCTGCGCTCACGTGGATGTGCGGCGGTCTGGCGCCCCGAAACTTGAGTGCATTCGCAATTAAATTTTGCAGCACCTGGGTTAGTTGAATCTCATCACCCAGCAATGTGGGCAAAGGGTCATGCGCGATCTCAGCCTGGCTTTCCTGAAGCGTTGATTGCAGATTGACGAGGGCGTGCTTCAATGTTTGTTCCATGTCGGTGGTTGAGAACGATCTCCCCAGGCGACCGACTCGCGAGAGTTCGAGCAGGTCGTTGATCAGGGTTTGCATGCGCCCGGAGGCTTCCACCGCATGACCGATATATTCATCGGCACGTTCATCCAGTTGCCCCTGATAGCGTTGTTGCAGGAGTTGGACCATGCCCGCCACCGCGCGCAAGGGTTCCTGCAGATCGTGCGAGGCGATATAGGCAAATTGCTCGAGTTCAGTATTCGAGCGTTGGAGTTCCTCTTCTATGTGTTTGCGCTGGGACATATCGGTTGAGATGCCACAGACCGCATAGATGTTGTTGTGCATGTCGAACAAGGGAAACTTGGTGGTCAGGTAGACATGCCGACCATCAGGTTCAAAGTTTTCTTCCTCGAATATTTTCCCCTGGCCAGTTTGGATGATCTCCAGATCATTGTTGCGGTGCTGCGCCGCGATCTCAGCAGGCATGAAAGCCTTGCGGGGTTGCCCCACCATTTCTGAATTTTTATGACCGAAGAGCAATTCCAGCTTGTGATTGAGCAGGAGAAAGCGGCCGTCTAGATCGAGGACATAGACCAGCGCGGAGGTGTTATCAATAATATCTTGCAGGAGTTTCTGGCTGGCGCGCAGTTGTTCTTCAGCCTGCTTGTGCGCGGTGAAAGCGGCTGTGACAATCACAAGTTTCCAATCGGGGAAATCAACTGGCACGGCGCTGACATTCGTCCAAATGATTTCTCCGTCCTCTTTGACGATACCCGTCTCGACATCCTGAACTGCCTGTCCGCTTTTCTCGGCTTGGGCGCTGGCAAATCCGGCGCTCGGCATGGGGCGGCCATCCGCCGTCAGATACTTGCGGTGCTTGTAGGCGCCGTTTGCGATGCCGGTCTGGGTCATTTGTAATATCCGTTGCAGGGCGGGGTTGCCAAAGACAACCTTGTGTTCCGCATCCAGAATGGAAACGCCCACCGGCAAAATTTCAAACAGGGTATTAAGTTTTCTTTCTTGCTCGCGCAGTTCTGCTTCCAGCCGCTTGCGCGCAGTGATATCGCGGCTGATCGCCGAGGCGCCCACGATTTTGCCGGTCTGGTCTCGGATGGGCGAAACAGTCAATGAAATATCGATCCGCCGTCCGTCCTTGGCAAGCCGCACGGTTTCATAGTGCTGAATGCTTGCCCCATTACGGATTTGTTCAAGGATTTCCGCAACATCATCCGGTCTTTCGGGCGGCGAAATAAGCATGATGGACTTGCCGATCACTTCTGTGGCTGTATACCCATAGAGCTTTTCAGCCCCGGGATTCCAACTGAGGATGATGCCTTCGATTGTTTTGCCATCGATGGCGTCTTCAGCTGAATCAATGATTGCGGCCTGAAAGCGCAATTGCTGCTCAGCCTGTTTGCGTTCGGTAATATCGCGCACAACGGATTGAAGCCGCCCATCGGGGAGCATCTTGCCGCTGATCTCGCATAAGACGTACGAGCCATCTTTTTTGATAAGTTTACGTTCAGAGATAATGTTTTTGCCAGCTTGAAGTTCAGCCAGGCGCAGCGGCGTACTTTTCAGATCGTCGGGCGCCATCAGTTCCCGCAGATTCATGGAGAGTAGTTCTGCTTTTGAATAACTAACCAGGCGGCAAGCCTGTTGGTTCACCAGCGTATAGCGTCCGCTTGCATCAGCCATAAAGAATCCATCTGACATCTGGTCAAGGAATTCCTGATAGCTTTGCTCGCTTTCGTGCAATGTTTTTTCAATCTGTCCGCGCTGGGCGCTGTTGCGGCTGATCAACCAATAAAGCAGCAGGGCTGTGATTGCTACATATCCCCAACCTTTGTAGATACTGATTATTGCAAAAACAGCCGGATCGGGGGTTATTTTCGCAATCAGTTTATCTGAGAATAGAATCCATAGACTGCCCACGGATAAGTAGAGCAAGGCAATCTTGAGAGCGTCTCGCTTTTGATTTGCTATGCTGGCAGAATCTGACTGATTAGACATAAAGCTTCTTCGTTGAGATGAAAGAGAACTTTCACCCTCAATATAATATTTTCAGTCTGTTTGGTAAGCCTGCAAATGGGGGTTTTCCCTACCATAGGGGTTGCTTGAAATTCTAGGTTGCAGGGTGGGTTTTCCCGCCCGTAATTAGGGGGCAATCCGCCATGTGAATACGTGGGAGTACGCCTGAGTGAATCAATCTCTGAATGAAATAATGCCTACAGCTTTTCGAACCAGAAAAGGATGCCGGCATGAAGTTGTTATTTCCCATTTTCGCCACAGTCGCACTTGTCATTTCACAAGGTTGGAGCAAACTACAGAATAATGCAGCTGCTTCTGCCATACCGCCGGTTGCCGAAACACAAACACTGCCTGCTGCACCGGTCGTGATGAACACGTCCGCAGCGTCAGTGGTATCAGCGTCTTTCACTGCCCCTGAGGCTGTGGTGGATGTTGCGCTGCCGGTGAATGTTCAACCAATCTCGACCTATGCATATGGCAACCCGGCTGGTTGTGCCGCAACAACTCCCGCTGATCTTGCACCTGAACAGATGCTGACGAATGTGCAGTCTGCGCTTGGAGATAGCTACAAGCTTGCGGAGCGCCGCCAGCTATACATTTGGAATGGTCCGCTGGGCACATACTTGGATGTGACGCAGGATCCTTATGTGTACGAATTTACGTTTAATGAATTCCAACATCCGCTCACCTATCGTGCCGATCCAGTTGTGACCACTTTTCTGAACAACGGCTTTGTTGTATGGCTGCGTTCCTACGGTGGTAACTTCCGATTGACTGCCATCCCCATGACAGCGGACGTGCTGAACTCTTCCTGGGCGCAGTATGTTACGTCCTATTGGCAAGCAAACAGCAAACCCAGTGATGAATATATTTACCCTGTGATGAAAAAACTGCCGTGTCATTGGGTCGTTGATGCAGGCTATGTCAGCAATGACACTTTACAACAAATGTTCAAGCTCGATTGGAATATCCCTGATTATCTGAGCGCCGGGCGTCAATATCTCGCCAGCACCTGTCAGGAAGCCAATCGTGTCTCACAAGAAAAGATCGGTTATTGGGATGCGTCCTCCATGTGCGGTCCGCTAGCCTGGACGATCATGCGCGATGCGGATGCATTCCCCTATCGGATCGGGAGTTGGACAGCGAATGCGGCCACATTCACAGCCGCAAATCCGAGATGGAACGGTCAGCCTTGGGGGACGTTTGATCCCGATACCTTTACCTTGATGCACACTGACAGTCCAATGGCTGGCTATGATTTTGAAAAGAACGGTAATCTTTATCCTGGCGATCTGATCTACTCATACGCCACGCTTTACGTGACCCCCGGATATTTTGATCATATCTTTGTCGTTGCTGGTATTGATGCAAACAATACCCGTTTGAGCATTTCAAACATGGTGCGCAACTCACCCTATGAAGATTGTTCCATCGAAGAGATTGCACTGTATACACCCGGTGACCGCGAGAATGGCGTCATCAACCACGAGTGGAATGGTTTTGGTTTCGGTAGAACCGGCACCACCGGCTTCGATGTCTTCCGCTGGAACTGGATCACATATCACATCAATGCCCAACCTATTCAATACACAGTCCGTTGGGGTGACACCCTCGAAACCATCGCCTTTGATTGGAAAGTTTCTCCAGACAGCATCCTCGCAGCGAATAACTTTACAGCTGATATTCAGCTCGCACCTGGGCAGATCGTAAGTCTCCCATCGCCAGCTTTTTCGAACCTCTCGAACTAAATATAGAAGACAGGTACTGAAGGCAATTCAGGGTGGTCTATTGGATGGGCATGTTGCCGGGGGGTGATCACCAAACTGCAAAGACTCCGTAATATAAACGAAGGTTTTTTAGTGGTAAGCTAGTAAGAGAAGATGAAGGGTGGTCAAATAGTATTCCATTGGCTGGCAAACAATAAGACAGCAACAAAGCCATGCTGCCACCTTAATACGTCAGGCATGATAAAAGAGAGAGATAGGACGCCTTTTAATATTTTTTCGATCTTCTGTTTCTCGCCCAAGGTTGACTTGATTTATGAACATTCAATGTAAAAACTGCGGTTTTGATAATCCTGCAAACATGCGTTTTTGCGGGAACTGCGGTTTGCGTCTGCTTGCTACCGGACGTTTGCCTACGGTCGGGCTGGTCCCCGAGCAAGAACCAGTCAGTCGACTGGGCGAAATGGTTGGGGCAGATCTGCTGGATCGTTTTCGACAGGCGGGTCTTGAAGCAGCCGGACAGCGTCGGCAGGTGACCGTGCTCTTTGTCGATCTATCAGGTTATACCCATCTCTCTGAACAACTAAATGATAGCGAACAATTGTATGAATTGGTGCAACGATGCACAAAGATGTTCGCAAACGATGTATACAAATATGACGGGATAGTTGACAAGTTCACTGGCGATGGCTTAATGGCGCTGTTTGGCGCGCCTATCGCGCACGAAAATAACGCCGAACTTGCCATCCGCGCTGCGTTAGATATGCAAGCCGATCTGGAAAGTCTAAGCACAGAACTAAAGGAACAGCTTGGATCAGAAATCAGGGCGCACATTGGTTTACACTCCGGCAGTGTTGTGGTCGGCGGCATCGGGTCGAATATGATGATGAACTATACCGCCATTGGTGACGTAGTGAACCTGGCGAACCGTATTGAATCTGCCGCAAATTCAGGAACGATCCTGGTTAGCGATGTTGTGTATCGTCAGGTACGCACCTTGTTTAATTTTGAAACGGTTGAACCGTTGATGTTAAAGGGGATCAGTCAGCCTGTCATTGCCCATCGTGTGCTAAATACAAAAAGTAAACCCGGTTCAGTTCGTGGAATTGAAGGTCTTTACGCTCCGATGGTCGGGCGCGATGGTGAACTGGAGCGCCTGCATCAGGCTGTTAAAGCGACGGTTCGCGAAAAGGTCGGAAGGTTCATAGCAGTTAGCGGTGAAGCGGGAATTGGCAAGAGCAGGTTAATATTGGAATTTAAAACATCCCTCTCACAACTGCCTGTTCAAATGCTGGAAGGCGCTAGTCTGATCTATCGCAAAGGAGTTTCTTATTGGGTTTTTCAGGATATGATCCTGCATATGATAGGGGCTGACGCAGAAACCTCAAAAGCTGAGATACAGGTTCGATTGCAGGAATGCGTCGCCCAGTCTGCGCCTGATCAGATTGGCGATATCCTGCCCTATCTGGAGCAGATGCTCTCGCTGCCTTTTTCAACCCCCGAAACTGCCAAGCGAATCGATTATTTGAGTGCAGAACAACTTCGTCAACAAATCTTTCTGGCTGTCCGTGATTTAATCCTTGCAGTGACTCAGCAAAAGCCAGTGGTTTTGATCTTGGAAGATTTACACTGGGCAGATTCAGGCTCTTTGGAATTGCTCGCTTTTCTTTTGGATAGTCTTGTCAAGAAACCGGTTGTGATCCTGGCTGTTGCGCGCTCCTTTGCAGATGGGAAACTCGCTGAAATTGCCAGTCGCGCCGGTGAACTCCTCCACTTGCGATTTACCGACCTTTCGCTAAAAAGCCTCTCGCCCGACCAAAGTGACCAGTTGTTATCACAACTGCTGAAAATCCAGAACATGCCCGAAGCGTTACGTACCCACATTGTCCAAAGGGCATCCGGGATTCCGTTATATCTGGAAGAGATTCTACGCATGTTGATGGATCGAAATCTGCTGTACCGGGTTGAAGACCATTGGCAGCTTATAGAAAAAGTCGATCTCGCGTTATTGGGAGTTCCAGATACTCTTGAGGGTCTGATACTGACCCGTTTTGATCATCTCGAATTGTTGCAGCGGTATATTTTAAAAGTAGCTAGTGTTATTGGACGATCATTCACGCGTTCCCTCTTGATCGAATGTATGCCGAACTTGACCAGCGCTGAGATCGACATCTCAATCCGAGTCTTGCTGGACCGTGAGTTTATCCTGCCCGATCCGTTGCCCGGCGGCGAGTATATGTTCAAACATGTTCTGGTTGCCGATACAATTTATAGTACCTTGCTCAAACGTGAACGGAAAGAATTGCATGGCCGGGTGGCAGACACGATCGAAAAACTTTTTGCGGACCACCTTGAAACCCAGATCGATGTACTCGCCCGGCATTATTTTTGGAGTGACCGCGAAGAACGTGCCTTGCATTATTTGATCCTTGCCGGAGAGAAGTCTGCCCGCAATTACAATACGGGTCAGGCCCAAAAATATTTTGAAGATGCACTGTCATTATTATCCACCGTCAAGTATTCCTCCCAACAGGCGCTTCAAGTTTACATTGGTCTGGGAGATGCTTTGGCAGTGGCCGGTAATTATCCGGAGACTCGCGCAGCTTACGAGCGCGCAGCTTTGGTCATCGTAGGTGATGAAAAGGCTAACGCTGAAATTGCCTGCAGTGTGCAGCGAAAAATTGGCATGACCCATGAGCGTCAGGGTGACTATGATCAAGCCTTGGTATGTTTGAATGCGGGTCAAAAGTTATTATTGGATGCCGGGCTCGATTCACCCGCCGAGCTATCGCAAATCCTAAACGATACCGGTTGGATTTACTTCCGGCGCAGCAACCTGGACGAGGCGGAGAAGCACTTGATGCAAGCGCTAGTATTGGCTGAGATAGCTGCTCGTCTTGATGTTGTTTCGTCGGTTTATAACCGTTTGGGCGGAGTCCTTTACCAAAAGAATCAATTAAAACTAGCCCGTGATTTCGTGGCAAAAAGCATCTCCATTCGCGAGGAACTTGGTGATATTTTAGGGGTTGCCCGTTCTTACAACAATCTAGGCATTTTGAGTTGGAAAACAGGTGCCTGGGATGAGGCACTTAAAAATTTAAAGCGTAGCGTCGAATTACAGAATAGGCTTGGTGATGTGGAAAGTATCATCGAGTTGAACAGTAATCTGGGGTTGCTACAAATAGACCGTGGTTATACAGATGATGCCCGCCAATATTTGGAAAAAGCTCTCAATCAAGCCGAGCAGATTGGTTATTATTTTCATATAGGATTGTCCAATCACCATATGGGTATGCTTTTCAATGCACTGGGAGATTGGCAGTCAGCCTTAGAGTACAGTCTGCGCAGTGAAACGATTTTCAAAAAATTGGATGAGAAGACAACTTTGGTGGATGTGTATGTTAACCTGGGGAATATATATCTTGGCACACATGATTTGCGAAAAGCAGCTCAATATGGAGAACAGGCTTTGGAATTGTATGATGAATTCACCGCAGAGGCTGAGACCGAAATCAAAGGCTGCGCCTTGCGTTTGCTGGGAGACATCGCGCTGGCAACGGAGAATTATGATGAAGCTGAAAAACAGTACCGGCAGGCAGAGGTAATTTTTGACACTGCCGACAACCAATTGGAAATTGGACGTTTGCTGATGAGTAAGGCGCGTCTGGCGCTGCTAACATCAAATCAAAAATTTTCAGAATCCTACATTGTGCGGGCGCAAATGTTATTCGAACAGCTTGGCGCGCGTCTGGATTTAGATAAACTTGATGTGCTAAAGGCGGACATGAAGTTGCAGTAAAGAGGTTGACTTTTGCCCATCGTAGTTATCGCATGATTGTTGGCGTTAAAATTTATAAGCGTCCCCGACTTAATTTGTCGGGGACGCTTATATTTAATTAGCTAAAGGTTATTGATCTTCCAGGAAGTAGGAAGTCGTCGCGTTTGAGATTGCTGCATTTGGGCTTTCGCCAGCCATGAAACTGGAAACGAACGCAGGATCTGCAAATATCGAGCCAGCCCAAGGTTCATTGCCACTCCATGAGCCGCGAGATCCAGCCCATGTGCTATATCCGCCACTCCATGAGCCGCGAGATCCACTCCAAGAACCACGAGATCCACTCCAAGTATCGTACCCGCCGCTCCATGAGCCGCGTGATCCGCTCCAAGAACCGCGAGATCCAACCCAAGCCCCATAATCACCGCTCCAAGAGCCGCGAGATCCGCTCCAAGAGCCACGAGATCCGTCCCAAGTTCCGTATCCGCCTGCCCAATCAGCAAAGGGATCATATAAGCGGTAGGTGCTGGTGGCTTCGTCATAGTAGGAGTAGCCTTCGTAGTGGGTTGTCCCGGCTAAGTCAGCCTGTATGTCCATTCCTGAATTGGCTGCACCACTAATTGCGCCAAAAACGGCATCTGGTGCATTCACGATGCCAGCACCTTGCTGCCACATGCTATAGCCTGCATTGGTTGTGGTGGCATCCACCCACGGCAATGCCGTGCTCATCAGGCGCATTTTGACTTCATTAGGAGTGATGGATGGGTTTTTCGAAATAACTAAGGCTGCAATACCAGAGACAACCGCGGTTGCCTGCGAAGTGCCGGCTAGTTTAAAATAGTTTTTCGAGATCAAATTATTAGGATACTGTTTCGCTAAGTAAGAGTCACTTGGAACAATAGAGACAATGTGTCCACCTGGAGCAACTAAATCAGGTTTGACAAATCCATCCAGCGTTGGTCCCGCGCTAGAAAATGGAGTAATGTAATCATCGTTCCAATCATTTGGGGTGAAATTATCAGTAAAGGCGCCCACAGTAACGACATAGGGATTGTTTCCAGGGACAGTGATTGACATTGCTTCTGGACCGCTGTTGCCGGCTGCTACAATCACCGTGATACCTTTTGCCCAAACCTGGGTAACGGCTTGATCAAGCGGATCAGCCCAATAGGGCGATTGAACCGGCGCAACTAGCGAGAGATTCACGATGCGGATATTGTAACGAGTCTGATTTTCGAGTACCCATTGGAGTCCCAAGATAACGGTCTCGTAAGTGCCAACACCACTTGCGTCTAAGACGCGTACCCCAGCCAATTTGACATCGGGTGCCATACCATTCCACTCGCCATCTGCACCTTTCTGACTGTTGGCAATAATCCCGGCGACATGCGAGCCATGACCGTTTGGATCGATGGGTTTCTTGCTTTTTTCGATAAAATCTTTCCATGCCACAATGCGGTCGTGTTTATTGTCTACGGCTTTGGCTAATTGCTGAATGTCAGCAATGCCAGTATCAAGCACAGCGACAGTCACATTTGAGCCGATCACACCTTTTTGCCATACAAGATCGGCTCCCACCACATTTGGAAAATCAGTAGAGGGCACACCTTTGTTGTCATCTTTACTCTTGTCTTTTTCACTCGGTGTATTTTTATCGCTGGATTCGATCGAGCCGTTGGGAGTAATGGCAACGATCCCTTCTTCAAGCTTTAAATCTTCAACCATCTGGGCGGAAAGAAGCGCGCCAACAGCATGGACTATGTCGAGGTTTGAAGTGACCGTGCCCCCATGTTTTTCGACCAACTGGGCTGCTATAGAAGTTGTAGTAGCCTGAACAATATACGACTCTTCTTGCGATGCTTTGGCTGATGTTCTCCCAGCTGGGCTGATCAGCACCCCTATAATGGCTATAACCACCACTATGCCAAATAAGTTTGGAAATCTTCGTGTCTTCATAGTTACCTCCGATTGATTCTGGTGAAAAAATAGACCTGGCTTAATATGCCAGGCCTACAAGACAAATTTGTAATTGTCTCAATTCCGGCGGCCTGGCGATCGTGACCGATTTCTCGGTTTTAGACCCGTGGCTTTGCGTCGCCGATTTTCATCGGCTTTGCCTTTTCGATTCTCTTGCTGTTCACGCAGTATCACTATTCTTCATGGATACCTCCGATCGATTCTGATAAAAAAACAGACCTGGCTTAATACGCCAGGCCTGTAAGACAAAATCTCAATTGTCTCAATTTCGGCGGCCTGGCGATCATGACCGATTTCTCGGCTTTAGACCCGTGGCTTTGCGTCGCCAATTTTCATTGGCTTTGCCTTTTCGGTTTTCTTGCTGTTTACATAGTATCACCTTTTGTATAAATTTGTTGCATCCTTACAGAACTGGCGATAATTGTGATGTGGATATGCTTGAAATGAGCCATTCAACAAGAGCGTATTTTGTTTTGAGAAGAATATTTTAATCTTACTTAAAGAGACAGGAAACTTTATAGTCAGAGTTAAGCGTTCCACGATGAACGAGATATGGATGTTCTGGCGGTGGAGGCGTGGCAAACTTGCGTTGACCAGAGTGAATCCCTCTTCGATTCCGCTTTTACGGATGGAGAATTCCACGGCGGGCGGGGAGGTTGAACCAGAGTTCTTTGCGGTAGGATTTCATGAATTATCTCTTGTTTTCAATAAGTATCATACGTCTGATGTGAAATCAAATAGCGATCTGAAAAGTCTGAATGTTGATACCAA
>JBDTWO010000096.1:0-18224 GCA_040006635.1 Chloroflexota bacterium | reverse complement strand
CCGCCTCGAGCAGGGCTTTGATCTCGGCATCCAGTGAGTCGTTGGGGCGTTCCCAGAACTCGCCTGCGCCGGTAAAGTTCAAATAGCGCGCAGTGCCATCGGCATACGCGGCAACAATATCCGCGCCCTTCGGCATCCCAACTTCCACCACCACGCCATAGACGAGCTTCGCCTTATCGGCGGGCGGATTCACGCCCAGCCCGCGCAGAAAGTTCCACGCCTGCACATAGTGCCGCGACTCAAGCCCGGGCATTTCGGTGATCTGTTTCAAGGTCGTAATCGCAGCAGCGTTGTCCTTGGCATCCAAACTCTTACGCGCCTTTACGAACAGCGACCACGGTTCCAGTTGCGTACTCTCATCCTTCGCCCATTGCTCAATGGACATATCACCGAACAGTGTATCGCGGATCGTGAGCGGTTTGGCTTTGGGTTGTTCCTTCTTAAACCAGTTAAACATCATGCCTCCCGAATAAATTGGATTTACGGCATTATAGACAAAAATCCACGAATGCGACAGACTGCGTTTGCTTCGCTCTCAGCCAAACCCTTCGGTCAAACTCAGGGCAGGCCTGCTACGCTTCGATATGCCGCGTCTCTCCGCTGACGGCTACACTCTCCCCAACTTGTGGACCATACTTGACCACCAACCGCGATGGCACGCCCATATCTTCGCCCTGTAAAATCGTGAATGTACTTTTTCCATTCCACTGAATATCACGTAGATACCCCGCCAATGCCGCAGCCGCCGCACCCGTGGCGGGATCTTCATAGACTCCGCCTGCTGCAAACGCGTTCCGTGAATGGAACACCTCATCCGATTCCTGCCACAGCAGACTGATCGTGATCAGATTCTTTTCCATCATCAACGCACGGACTTTGTCAAAGTCATACTTCATATCAGCCAGTGTTTTGCGCTCTTTCGCCACAAGGATCAAATGCTTCGCGCCGCCCGATGCAAACCGAATTGGGAATGCAGGATCAAGGTCTTCGGGATTCAAATGAAATCCCGCAAGGACTTCATCCGCAAATTCACTAGACGCATCTTCTGAGGCTGTCGCAGGCGATTGCAGTGTGGCAAGAAATCCATTCCCTGATCTCTCCGCGCGGACAGTGATCACACTATCGTTCAAAGTCAGTTTGTATTCACCCTCACCAAACCGTTCCCCTAACGCCGCACCTAAAGCGATCGTCGCATGTCCGCAAAATGGAACTTCCAACTCCGGTGCAAAATAACGGACTCGCCAGCCATCCGCCTGTTTCACCAGAAAGGCAGTCTCAGAATAACCAACCTCTTTGGCGATCTTCATCATTTCATCGTCGCTGGGCATGGCATCGCAAAATGCCACGCCTGCGGGGTTGCCGCCCTGTCTGTTTTGGGAGAAGGCAGCTAACTTTAAAATATTCATTTTTCATCTCCAGTTTTCTCAGTAAACATTAAACAGCACATTTTTTGATGTTCTTATCAGCGATTCTATTACAGTCAACTTTTTTGTTATTCAGTCACATGGCGAACAGACGATTACAATTTCCGGCAGCCACATTTATAATGACATCAGACGCCTCCAATATGAATAGTACAAATCACAACATGCATCAAGACGACTTCGTTATCTTTGCCGAATTAAACAGAGAAAAGTTTGATGAAATCCTGCAAACTCTGCTGAAACACTTTGAAAACATTCAGTATGGCAGACAGGGCGATGATTGGATTTGGATTCATTTTGGAGAAGAAAAGATCGAAATCGATTCTTTCTTTTCTATGCAACTGGAAGTCAAGGGGAAATATAAACATATTCCGATTGTCAAGAAAATCATCCAAGAGCTGACAGACGACTGGATTCTCCAAATCTTCGACCCGCCCAAAGTTGACCTGACCCGTTAACAAAACAAGCCGCATCCTCACGGACACGGCTTGCCAATTACCATTTACCACTCACCAATTACTCGAGTTTCCCCGTCACCATCGCCAGCTTGACTTCACCGATCGCCTTCGTGATGTGAATATCACGCGGACAGGCATTCGTACAGTTGTAGGCGGTGTGGCAGCGCACCGTCCCATTCGTCTCGCTCAAAACTTCCAGACGTTCCGAGGCGCCTTCGTCGCGGCTGTCAAAGATAAAGCGGTGCGCCGCCACAATCGCGGCAGGACCGTAATACTCGTCACTCGCCCAATACGATGGACACGAGGTCGTACACGCCGCGCATAAAATACACTTAGTCGATTCGTCAAAGCGCGCGCGTTGCTCGGGGCTTTGCAAACGCTCCTTGCCATCGGCAGGCAGCGGGCTCTCGTTGATCAGATACGGCAGCATCTTCTTGTAGTTATCGAAGAACGGATCCATATCCACGATCAGGTCTTTGGCAACTTTCATACCCAGCAACGGTTCCACGGTGATGCTCGCGCCCACGTCACGCACCAGCGTCTTACACGCCAGATGATTGCTTCCGTTGATGCGCATCGCATCCGAGCCGCACACGCCATGCGCGCACGAACGGCGGAACGAAAGCGTGCCGTCAGTTTTACCTTTGATGTGTTCCAACACATCCAACACGCGGTCGTTCGCATCCGCTTCGATCTTATACGTTTCGTAATGACCGCGCGTGTCTTTCTCAGGGTTGTATCTAAAGATTTTTACTGTGATTTCCATGTAGTTCTCCTGGGTCAAAACCTTTAAACACGAAGGGCACAAAGGTCACTAAGGAAGACCTTTAAAAACTTTGTGTACTTCGTGTCCTTTGTGTTTAATAGACTCTGGCTTTCGGCTGATGTTTCGTGATCACAACCGGCTTATAACTAATTTCCAATTTGCCGTTCTGCTTCGCGATCAACGTGTGCTTCAACCAATTCACATCATCGCGGTCGGGGTAGTCCTCGCGCGAATGTCCGCCGCGCGACTCTTTGCGGTTCAACGCGCTCGCCACCACCACTTCCGCGATCTCAAGCATATTGCCAAGCTCCCACGCGTTCAGCAGCTCGGTATTGAAAACCCTGCCCGTGTCGCTGACCTTCACATCCTGGAAGCGCTTCTGCATATCGCGTACTCGATCCAATGCGGACTGCATATCCTTTTCATTTCGATAAATGCCGACGTCCGCAAACATGACGTTCTTCATCTCGTTGGATAGGTCATACACATTGACCTTACCCGACCCCTTGAGCAGCGCTTCAAACGCGGACCTCGCGTCTGCTTCAGCGTTCTCAGGCATTTTTCCATACTCAGCCTTGTTCGCGTACTCCGCAGCTTTGAGTCCGGCATGTTTACCAAACACGACGAGGTCAAGCAGCGAATTCGTACCGAGTCGATTCGCACCGTGGACAGATACACACGCACATTCGCCCGCCGCAAACAAGCCGGGGACGGTCGTGCCTTTGTCATCGACAACCACTTCACCAAACTTGTTGGTGGGAATGCCGCCCATCGCGTAATGCGCTGTCGGCTGGATCGGCATCATCTGAGTAACCGGATCAACCCCAAGGTAGACCCGACAGAAATCCACGATGTCAGGAATCTTTGTCAGAACCGTGTCACCAGTTATTTTCAAGGGAGAACCGTCGGGGTTGGTGCGTCCATCTTCGGCGGCAAACTTATTGACCGTCTCAGGACGAATATCCAAATAGACATAGTTCTTGCCGTCGATGCCGCGTCCCTCTTTGATCTCGGTATAGATCGCGCGCGAAACCACATCGCGTGAAGCGAGGTCCTTCACGGTCGGCGCATACTTGGGCATGAAGCGTTCGCCCTTACCGTTGATCAGTACCGCGCCTTCACCTCGCGCGCCTTCGGTGATGAGAATACCGAGTTTATAAATACCCGTGGGATGGAATTGAAAGAACTCCATATCCTCAAGCGGGATGCCGCGGCGCAACAAGATCGAAGCGCCGTCGCCGGTATACGCATACGCATTCGACGTGACTTCAAAGATGCGACCGTATCCGCCCGTGGCAAAGATGACCGCCTTCGCGTGGAAGGTGTGCAATTCGCCGGTGGAAAGTTCAACCGCAACAACGCCTGTAGCTTTGCCATCGACCATAATAAAATCAAGGACTTGATATTCATCAAAGAACGTGACCTTGTTCTTGATGCACTGTTGATACAACGTCTGCAGGATCATATGACCCGTGCGGTCAGCAGCATGCGCGGCACGTCGGACAGGTTTGCCGGTGACATTATTCGTATGCCCGCCAAACGGACGTTGTGAGATGCGTCCCTCGGGTGTGCGGTCGAAGGGCAGACCCATGTGTTCGAGTTCAAGGACTGCATCGATCGCTTCATTGGTCATGAACTCGATGGCATCCTGGTCACCTAAATAATCAGACCCTTTGACAGTGTCATACATGTGCCATTCGGGTTTGTCTTCTTCGTAGTTGCCCAACGCCGCACTGATGCCACCTTGCGCCGCGCCGGTATGCGAACGCGTGGGATACATCTTACTGATCACTGCCGTCTTCGCCGTCTTGGAGGCGTACAGTCCCGCCATGAGCCCCGCACCGCCGCCACCGACCACGATCACTTCAAATTGATGAACATTTGCCATGAAAAATTGCTCCTAAACCATTTTTACCGCGAAGCACGCTAAGGTCGCCAAGAAAAATCAATTAAGAAATCTTTGCGTTCTTCGCGCTCTTAGCGGTTAATGAATTACGCAGTTAAGATCACATACACCGCGACTATGCTCGCGAGGATCGCATACGTGATGACAATATTACGTGCCCAACGGCGTGCGCTTTCGTTCGTGACATAATCGTCCCAGATTTCCAACACGCCATGGACGCCATGTCCGCAAGCGACCAGCACAAAGGCGATGACCATTAACCTGACAACAATGTTCATCCACACCTGCCCGAGGGGCACAGGCACCATGTTCGGGAAGAACGCCCAGTACATAATGTTGCCGAAGTTGACGCCGGTCATCATACTGAGTCGCAGCCCGCCAAGGATACCCAGCAGGATCAAGCCATACATGGCGATAACCGTGAAGCGCGTAAATGCCCACATGAAAGTTTCAAAATTGAGACCGCGTTTTTTAATGGAAAGAGTCCGTGTTGCCATGTCTAGCCTCCAAACGCAGTGCGCAGCACCACGAACAACGCAAAGCCCGCCACTAGAATATACACCACCCATTCAATATTGATGGCGATGCGAAAATGCTCGATCAACTTCGGGAACAGGTCAAGGATGGTGATGCGCAGTCCATTAATAGCATGGAACAAAGCGAAGACCAAAAAGACAACCTGGAAAAGCCAGTTGCTCATCAACGCATGCATGGATCGCACACCTAACAATGACAGAATATAGACCGTGAAGAGAATGAATAACGCGCTCCCGCCGATGCGGTGCAGGATAAAGGTTAAATACGGACCCTGTCCCTTATATCCCAGAGCCGTGGAAAGGCTGACGTTCCTTTTCAAGCCCATTGATGCCTCCAGTAATTAGACTTCGGAAGTCTCCCAAGAGACTTCACGATTTTGTGCCAACAGCAAAACTTCCGAAGTCTTTTGTGGCACAGGCGCTATTTTACCCCGTCATACTGCAATACGCTAATGAATACCCAACGTCCCGAAGGCTTGGACATCTCAACAAGGTTATACAATGAAACCTTCGGGATGTTCTCCATCAGGTACAATAGCGCCATTAATTAACCTTATCAAAAATGGAGAACCTATGAAAACTTCAAGTGGATTGGAATATATCGAAACAGAAGCAGGCACTGGTGCACAAGCGGAAGCGGGCAAGACCGTCAGCGTCCATTACACGGGCAAGCTGCAGGATGGCAAAGTCTTTGACAGCTCGATCCCTCGTGGCGAGCCGATCACATTTCCGCTCGGCAAGGGACGCGTCATCAAAGGCTGGGACGAAGGTATTGCCCTGATGAAAGTCGGCGGCAAGGCGCAACTCATCATCCCGCCCGATCTTGGATATGGTGATCGCGGCGCAGGCGGAGTCATCCCGCCGAATGCAACGCTCGTGTTCGATGTCGAATTGGTTGATGTGAAGTAAACGAACAGCCCTCCGCTTGGAGGGCTATTTTTTTTGATAGACAGCGCTGCAGAATAGGTAATGACAAATGGCACTTGGTCGAGGGCTGGAAATTCTGTATAGTACTAATAAGCGACAGAACACATAGCCATGAAAAATGAAGGAGTTCAACATGGGATCATTTCATGAGTACATGAGTGAATACAAAAAGCAACTGGAGCAGGGTATTATTCAAAAGGCGTATAAAGGCTTGATGGAATACATCATGGATTTGAGAACGCATTTTCAAAACAAGTACCCTGATTATTTCGTATCTGGCAGTATTTACTATGGCTATATGGACATGACCTATTTTTCCTTCTTTCCTGAGTCACTCAAACAGCGCAAGCTGAAAATAGCGATCGTTTTCATGCATGAGACTTGTAGATTTGAAGTCTGGCTGGCAGGCTATAACAAACAGGTTCAAACAAAATACTGGAAATCGTTCAAGGAAAGCGGCTGGAATAAATATCACCTTGTATCATCCACGAAAGGCGTTGATTCGATTCTAGAGTCCGTTTTGGTTGAGGATCCAGATTTCAGTGATTTGGATACCTTGACAAAACAAATCGAGAAAGCATCTTTGAGGTTTATCAAGGATATCGAGAACTTCTTAGCCAGGTCCGCTTAAATGCGATGCTCGTTTTCGAAGTGGAATTTATTTCAGCAAATAAATGGACAACCTACCAAAATAGGTGATTGTTTTTCTGCGGGATTGATTAGACATTATCGGTAATAAGCGAAGAGCCAATTTTGGGACGCTGAAAACGCTGAGTTTCGCTGATTCAAAAAAGAAAAATCTGCGTTTTCTGCGTGAATCAGCGTCCCGATTTAATTTCCGATAAAGTCTATTTTGTATAATAGCGTTGAATAGTAAATTGGCAAACGGCTGTTTATCCACGCTGGGACAGTTGCCAAACTTTATAAACCATTTCAAGGATGAACTATGAAAACAATCGGTCTCATTGGCGGCATGAGTTGGGAATCTTCGATCGAGTATTACCGTATCATCAACGAAATGACCAAAGCAAAACTCGGTGGGCTGCATTCGGCAAAAAGCATTATGGTTTCTGTTGATTTCGCAGAAATCGAAGCTTTCCAGCACGAAGGCAAATGGGACGAAGCGGCCCAGGTATTAATTGAGGCAGCCCAAAGTGTAGAAAGAGGCGGCGCGGATTTTATCATCCTGTGCACGAACACCATGCACAAAGTTGCGGATGAGCTGCAAGCCAGCGTCAAGATCCCGCTACTGCACATTGCAGATGCAACCGCTCAGTTGGTCAAAGAGTCGGGTATCCAAAATGTTGGTCTGCTGGGTACGCGCTTCACCATGGAAGAAGAATTTTACAAAGGCAGACTCACTCAGAAGTATGGCTTGCATGTCAGTGTCCCCAATGCCGAAGGACGTGAGATCGTCCATCGTGTAATTTATGATGAGTTGGTGGTTGGCAAAATACAGCAACATTCCAAGGAACAGTATATGGAGATCATTGAACAAATGGTTCAGCAAGGTGCCGAGGGGATCATTTTGGGCTGCACCGAGATCGGACTGCTCATTCACGAACCAGATAGTCAGGTCCCACTATTTGACACGACTAGGATCCATGCGAAAGCTGCGGTCGAATATGCATTGCAAGAGCTGACGATATAAATCCCAAAATGCTATCAAAAAGTTAACGTAACACTTCAACCGCATCACGCGTCAAAATTTCAGTGGGAGGGAACTTTACCGGGCGGACGCTGCTCCTTTTGCATACGGTCGGTGCAAAGAGCGGAGAAGAACGTATCAACCCGGTGGCGTACACCACCGATGGCGACCGCATGGTGATCATCGCATCCAAGGGCGGGGCGCCGAACAACCCGGACTGGTATTACAACATTGCCGCCAATCCGAGAATCACGGTTGAGGCGAGGACAGAAAAATTCGAAGCCGAAGCAACTGTCGCTGTGGAGCCGGAGCGCACACGCTTGTATGACCAGATGGCGACCATCATGCCCGGCTTTGCTGACTACAAAACCAAAACAACACGTCAAATCCCTGTGCTCGTTTTGACGCGCGCGAAGTAGAAGTCAGCACAACATTTTTCGATATAAGTTGGTTCACAACAGCCCTCCGTTTTGGAGGGCTGTTTTTCTATGCACACGCTATATAACAGAAGTGAGACTCAAAGTATTTTCAGGGCAATAGACTTGCGTGGTTTTCCGTCAAAAACCCTCACCCTGCCCTCTCCCAGCGGGAGAGGGGGAAGTCGTCCTTGTAAAGAATAGTCTTAATTGGGGTGAGGGAAGACTTTCGAAGTCAGGGTAGCAACTTGAGTTAAATTATTAAGTTTATACTATGGCTGTGATCAAAAACAACCGCGTATTATTAGAAGTGAGGAGAATCAACAGATGACAATCAATCCACCCTCACAACAGGGACCGAAGTCAACGAGAGCGGTCATCGAGTGGCTGCTTGATTCTGATCCCGCCATACGCTGGCAGGTGCTGCGCGATCTAGCTGATGCGCCGGAAGAGATCGTCGCAGCGGAGCGCGCCCGCGTAGCGACCGAGGGCTGGGGTGCCCGGCTGTTGGCTTTGCAAGGCGCAGATGGTTTGTGGGCAGGCGGCGCGTTATTTCCGGCGCGGTGGTTTGAAGCCAGTAACAGCGAGCGGGGCAAGGGTCAGCCTTGGACCGCGACGGCATACAGTCTCGTCTACCTGCACGACTTCGGTATCGACCCGCACTGTGACCAGGTGCGCCGGGCGGTGGCGCAGGTTCGAGAGCACTGCTTTTGGGAGCACGCAGGGCAGCCGTTCTTCAGCGGCGAGGTCGAGCCGTGCGTCAACGGGATGGTCGTTGCGCTGGGTACTTACTTCAATCAAGATGTCGAGGATGTGGTCGCACGGCTGGTCAGTGAGCAGCTTGAGGATGGCGGGTGGAACTGTGAAGTGGAGAACGGTTCGGTGCGTTCATCCTTCCATACCACCATTCGAGTCTTGGAAGGCTTGTTGGCACACGAGCGCGCAGCGGGCGGATCAGCGGAATCGACCGCGGCTCGCCGCCGGGGTGAGGAGTATCTCCTCGAACGGAAGTTGTTTCGGCGTAAGAGCAACGACGAGGTCATTGACCCTGCGTTTCTTCAATTCTCGTTTCCGACCCGCTGGCACTACGATGTGCTGCGGGGTCTGGAGTATTTTCGGGCGGCTGGGGATGCGCCGGAGCCGCGCATGGACGAAGCGATCGAGTTGCTCCGCTCCAAGCAGCAGGCTGATGGCACGTGGCTGCTTGAGAATACCCATCCCGGCGCGATCCATTTCGCGCTCGAGGCTGGCGATGGTCAACCCAGCCGGTGGAACACGCTGCGCGCCTTACGCGTGTTGGACTGGTATTCAGCACGAGACTAACGCATCGTGAACACCCTACAGAAATAAATGAACAGCCCTCCGTTTTGGAGGGCTGTTTTTCTATATTTGGTCACTAACCACCAAGTTATAGGTTTATACTATGGTTATTATTACAAACGTGTTTTTTAAGAGGTCTTTAGATGAGTTTTACAAATAAAATAATTCGTGGAGATTGTCTTGAAGTTCTGAAAGCTATACCCGACAATTCCATTGATTTAATTTTCACATCTCCTCCATATGCCGATCAGCGGAAGGATGTCTATGACAGTATTCACCCTGATAAATATGTGGATTGGTTTATGCCAAGAGCTGATGAGTTTTATCGTGTTCTAAAACCGACCGGATCATTCATTCTGAACATAAAAGAACGAGTAGTGAAGGCTGAACGCCACACTTACGTTTTAGAGCTCATAATGGAAATGAGAACTCATAAGTGGCTGTGGACAGAAGAGTATATGTGGCATAAAAGAAACTCCCATCCTGGCAAGTGGCCCAATAGATTTAGAGATAATTGGGAAAGACTATTACATTTTACAAAGTCAAAGAAGTTTCAGATGTTCCAAGACGAAGTAAAGGTTCCTGTTGGAGATTGGGCACAAACACGTTTAAAGAATTTAAGTGAAACTGATAAGGTTAGAGATAACTCCAGGGTAGGTAGTGGCTTTGGAAAGAATGTATCTAACTGGGTCGGTCGCGAGCTTGTTTATCCTAGCAATGTTTTACATATGGCTACCGAGTCTTCTAATCAAGGACATGCCGCAACTTTTCCTGTAGCTCTTCCAACTTGGTTTATAAAGCTCTTTACAAAAGAAGGCGATGTAGTACTTGATCCGTTTGTAGGATCAGGCACTACTTGCGTAGTTGCTAGACAATTAGGACGATATTATGTAGGTATAGATACAGATAAGGGGTTTATTGAATTAGCTGAAAACAGATTAGCAAAAACAAAACGGAGCAAACAATGAGAGCCCTCAACCTTGAAGAAGTCCGTATGTATGTAAATAATAATATCGATATATTTCACCGGAGAAGGATTGAGTTAGTATCCAGCACGACATTGAAAGACCTGATAGATAAAAATCCTTATCTTTTAAAGGCTAAAAATGTCGCTACATCGGCTGAACTAGTTGATGGCGCTTTATCCGCACGGCTCTCTTCATCGGAAGAAGAAGAGTTTGGAAAATTTCTAGAAAGTCTTGCGGTATTTGTAGCAAGAAAAACTACAGGTGGTCACAAATCGGGAGCGACCGGAATCGATCTTGAGTTTGACCACAAAAAATGTCATTACTTCATTAGTATTAAATCCGGCCCAAATTGGGGAAACTCTTCGCAACACAAAACATTGGATCGAAACTTGCAATCGGCAGTAAATGTATATAGACAAGACAAAGGACAAAACACGCGAGCAGATTCTGTCTTGGGTATTTGCTACGGTAAAGTCAGAACAGCAAGGAATAAAGCTGGCTACTTAAAACTTGTAGGTCAAAACTTCTGGACATTTATTTCAGGCAATCAAAACTTATACAAAGAAATCATTGAACCAATTGGATTTAAAGCTAAAGAACATAATGACAATTACTATGTAGCTCTAGGTGGACTCAAGAACAAACTATCGGCTCAATTTACAAAGGAATTTTGTAGAGAAGAAGACGGATTAATCAACTGGGACCTTTTAGTCGAAGCTACTTGCAGTAATTATGATTTAGATCGACATGGATTTGCATTTTAAAAAAGAAGTTTTACGAGGCGATTATGGACACATTTGAATATGCATTGGTTAGTTTAATACTAGGCGAACGCATTTACGAAGAAGACGAAGAAGGCAAGAAAAAGCAAGATATAAGAGGTAAGCCATCAGAGTATCGCACATTGTCTGTAGGAATTACTGTTTTTGATACGATTGAAAACAACTCGGGTGAAAAGAGTTTCGAAAAGTTTGATCTTGGCAAAAAAATTTATCGCGAATATTGGCGAGATGGGCAGTGGAATGTAGATGGTTATCGCCTTGGACCAACTGCTCCTATTCTAGAAATGGGGCCATATCTTGCAAAGTTAGGTAAAGAAGGATGGGAAGTTATTGAATATAAGTTTCGTACCGATTCTCCCGTTTTTGGGCAAGCCTTACTAAAAAGAAAAAGCCAACAATTTTAGACAAAACATTAACTTGTATGTCACAGACCAGGAGACCAAATCCGCTAGGTTCCTGGTTCAAGTCAAAGACAAGCACAAAAACGAACGCCTTAAGGCGCTGTTATTTCATTTTCAAACGAGCCTTGGCGTATTGACTCCAGCATGCTTTTGAAATGGGGCAGAGTGTTTTGCCATCTATTTGCTTTGAGTCCAATAAATTACCCTAGAGCGGAAAAACATTCAAATTATATTGATGACAAATGACACATGACTCTGGATGCAGGAACCCGTAAAATAATGACAATTAATCGGATAGGCGATTTTTTATATTATGGCTGGATGATATTCTAAAATCGTTGGGATAGTATATGAACTGTTTGTAAGCAGTAATGCTATCTATATAAAATCTATTAACCTGTTAAAACCAGTTGCTCGATTACAACACGGGAGATTATATGTCATTACAGAATTTGTCGTTTGGTCTAGCAGCTTTAAGTTTTATATTTTCGATCATTATCTTTATGATTGGTGACCAAAGAACAAAAGCAATACGAATCGGCGTGAGTGTTTCGTTTCTTCTTGGAACTCTTCTCTGCCTTCTCATAGCTTTTTTTACGTCTATAGGTGGGCAATCACAAGGCTCGTATCCACCAAGTGTTGATAACAGCAAAGATCCTCCAATAAATTCGTCGTTCCCACAATTGGTAACAACAGAATATACTGGGGCACAGAAACTGGTGAATTACGATAAGTCGTTAAGTGACAATGATGTAATTGTAGGATCTGGTTGGGGTTTTAATTCTACAACAGGGGGATGCGTCGCTTTTTTAATAAAGGGACCAGGTCATTTTCAATTTAGTGTAGACGATGGTTTTTGGGAGCAATACTCAAGTACTATATCCTCGGAACAGTCAGAGCAACTATTAAAAAGGCATACTGATATCCTACAAAAAGACTATCCTTGTAGCACGGCAATTAAAATAGTGCGATTACCCTAAGCATCAAAAAAAATAATAAAAAACGCCCTTTCTGAAGGGCGTTTTTGTTTGACAAAAAGCTATCTTAATTTTAGACCGGATAGAATTTATTGATTCCTGAACACTTCTAGCGTTCATTTTTATCTACAATTCCCTTATTACTTCCCCACCGTCCTCGGCGGCGGAGCGAACTCTTCGATCTGCTTGACCACATCTGCCAGCGGCATGACCTTCGCGAGCGAAGACTTCTTTTTGCCAAAGCCGATGCTGTCCAATACCAAAGTCCGCTTCAACAACTGGATCGCGAATGCCGGGTCCACGCCTTTGGGGCAGGCTTGCGAACACGCGCCCGCCATGTGACATTGATACGGTCCGTGGAACACGTCTATCGCGGCGAGGCGTTCCTTGAGTCCGCAGTCACGGTTATCGGCGGAGTAGCGATAGGCTTGGGCTAAGGCTTGCGGTCCCAGAAAAAGCGGATCAGTTGCCACGGTCGGGCAAGCCGCGAGGCACAGTCCGCATTTGATGCAGTGCGTGAACTGGCTGATCGATTCGCGTTCATCCGGCGTTTGAATGAATTCACCGGTCGGTTCGTCGATCTCCTGTGAGTTGGTGTGGATGATGAACGGCTTGATCGCGGCGTGCTTCTGGATCAGCGGCTCCAAATTCGGCACCAGGTCTTTGACGTTCGGATAATTCGGCAGCGGCGCCACCGTGACGATATCGGTGTTGAGATGCAAGACCTGCGTCTGACAGGCGAGCATCGGCAGGTCATTGATGAACATACCGCACGAACCGCAGACGCCCATACGGCAGGAAGAGCGATACGCCAACGTCGGCGTTTGCTCTGCTTTGAGTTGGTGCAGCGCTTCGAGCACGGTCATGCCATCGTGGACGTGGAGGCGGTATTCATCCCAATGCGGAACGATATCCACATCCGGGTTGTAACGGCGCACACGGAAAGTGATCTCGCGCGGAGTGGTTGTCATATCAGTCATTTTCAGCCTCCAAGTTTGGCGTTGAACGTCCACCAGGTGACGTAGGTGCCCAGTGCGAAGATAAAAAGTCCGAACAAAATGATTCCAACATCCACGACTTTTACCATGGTGGGCGTCAGCGGCAACTCGCGCAGAATACCGCGCAAGCCATACAGCCCGTGATACAAACCCGCCACGAGCAATAGCATATAAATGACGAGTTGAGCCACACTCTTACCGCGTTCGAGCATGGTTGCATACTCGCGCGCCTTATCGACACTCATGCCATAAAAGACCGGCGCATAATGCATGATCGCCAGATGCATGCCCAGCAATACAGCAATGATCGGGATCACCAGAATATGCAAAGACCATAAACGTGTTTCGCGCATAATTTATCTCCTAACCGCCAAGCCCGCTAAGAACGCCAAGAAAATCTTTAAAAAACTTCGTGCGCTTTGCGCTCTTAGCGGTGAAAATTATTTGAAAAATAAACTAGAACTGCCAAGTACCACTGCGACAAACGCCAATATCATCACTACATAGGTCAACGGGCGATGGCGCAGCACGGAAGTTGAATACGGATACACCGGCTCCTTCGGTTTGCCGAGGAAAAATCCCAGCTCCACTAACAGTAACCGGATCCCATTCATCGCATGAAAGACTGCCATGACGAATAATAAAAATTCGATCACTCTGAACAGCGGTGAAGCAAAGAGTCCCATCAAGCCCGCCCAGGCTTGCTCGCCGCGCATGCGGTTGGCGGTTTCAATAATGTGCAGGGACATATAGGCGATCAAGCCGAGACCTGAGAGACGATGTCCTAAATACAAATAGCGTTCAAAGGTATAACGTCCCGCGTAGACCCAGCCCTTTACGCCCAGTCGATTGTCATAGCCAGTTGGTTTATTTGAATTCATGGTTGCTCCTCATTATGTCGTTGCGAGGGCGATGCTCTTTCGCCCGAAGCAATCCCCGACAGTGTTGGAGATTGCTTCGCCGCAAAGAACAAGAGCGCGGCTCGCAATGACATGTAACTTTAGTATTTCCGCTCCACCGGCTTCCACATGGAGATATCAACCGGGATGTAATCCAGCTTGGGACCCGTGGCAGTGAAAGTCGCCATCGTGTGCTTCAACCAATTCTCATCATCGCGCACCTTGAAATCACGGCGTGAATGTCCGCCGCGCGATTCGGTGCGAGTCAATGCGCCCAGCGTTGCCGCTTCCGCCACATCGATCATGAATCCGGTTTCGATCGCGCGCTCGAGGTCCGTGTTATAGCGCAGGCTTTTATCCTTCACCGAAATATGTTTGTAGCGTTCCTTCAACTCACGGATCTTATCCAAGCCCGCCTGCATCTGCTCGCCCGTGCGGAAGACGCCCATATTGGCATCCAAATTCTTGCGTAACTCTTTGCGGATCTGGTAATGGTCTTCCGTGCCCTTGGATTGGAATAACGCTTCGATCTTCGCCCATTCCTGCTCGGCGCTCTTGGGCATTTCTGCCACTGACGCGTTCTTGCAATACCTTGCCGCTTCTTCGCCAGCCACACGTCCCCACACCAAACATTCTGCCGTGGAGTTTGCGCCAAGTCGATTCGCACCATGCAAGGACACACAGGCAACTTCGCCCGCCGCCCAAACATTTTCAACATCGGTATGACCTTTGATATCTGTGTGTACGCCGCCCATGGTGTAATGCGCCACCGGTCGGATCGGGATCGGCTTTTCGATGGGATCAAGCCCAATATGTTTAATGGTTACTTCTCTAATAAGGGGAAGTCTTTCAAGAATTTTTTCTCTACCCAAATGCCGCAAATCCAAATGGATGTAATCCAAGCCCTCGGGTCCGGGGAAGCCGCGACCCGCTTCGATCTCGGTCATCTCTGAACGCGAGACCATGTCACGCGGGGCGAGTTCCATCGCATTGGCGGCATAGGTTTTCATAAACCGGTCACCTGCGCTGTTGACCAGATAACCACCTTCGCCGCGGCAGGCTTCGGTCATTAAGATGCCGCTGGGAATTAATCCTGTCGGGTGGAATTGGAGAAACTCCATGTCCTTGAGCGGCAGTCCTGCGCGATACGCCATCGCGAGTCCATCACCGGTCACAGTTTCGGAGTACGTAGTGAAACCGAAGATCTGACCTGCTCCGCCCGTGGCAACGATCAACGCCTTACCACGAATCAAAACCTGACGACCATTGATCATGTCGATCATTGTCAAGCCTGCGAAGCGATTATTCTCGATGAGGATGGAAGTCACGAAACCTTCATCATACCGATTGATTCTTTTCGTATGCTTCATCAAGGTGTCGTACAACGTTTGCATCTCGAGGAAGCCCGTTTTGTCAGCGGCGAAAACGGCACGGGGATATGTGTGTCCGCCAAATGGACGTTGAGCGATATGTCCGTCATCCGTTCGCGACCAGGGAATGCCCCAGTGATCCAAATGCAAAATCTCCTTGGGCATTTCATGCACAAAGAAATCCACTACATTTTGATCTGACAGAAAGTCCGAACCCTTGACCGTATCCCAGGCATGCAGTTCGAAACTATCGCCCATATCCTGCCGCATCACAGCCGCAGTACCGCCCTCGGCTGCCACGGAATGCGCGCGCATCAATTGAAGTTTTGAAACGAGCGCAATATCCAATTCCCCTTTGCTTTGCTGGGCAGCTTCGAGTGCGGCGCGCAAACCCGCCAAGCCTGTGCCCAAAATGACCAAGTCGTGATTGTATACTTCCATGAGACTGTCTCTCCTCGCAAATGATACGAAATCACCAAATTAGACCTTATTGTATGATTTTCCACCTCATTTAGTTAGTGATGTTTGTCATGGAATAGATGGATAGGTATCTTCCTGTTTTGGATGAGCGCATGATTAGAAAAATATGGGCGAGGTAAAGATGATCATTACAATATCATCAGCAACCCAAGGAGAAAATAAAATATGAAAAGAATTGCCTTGTTATTCATCATCATTGGTATCACAGCATTGGCAGCCGCTTGTGGAGGCTCTGCACCCGCAGCAACCGGTACACAGGTCGAGGTCACCCTGTCCGATAACAAGATCGCCTCGTCATTGACCGAGTTCAAGGTTGGCGTTCCGTATACTTTTGTCATTACGAACACAGGCAACCATGGTCACAACTTCAATATCAACACACCGGTATCTGTGGCAGGCAGCTTGGACAATGCGCTAGCTACCGCATTGCTGGCAGTCACTAAGGACAAACTCGGCGCCGGAGCTAGTGCGACCGTTGAATACACCTTCCCGGATTCGGCCGCCGGAGCAAACCTCGAATTCTCCTGCCTCATCCGTAAGCATTATGAAGACGGTATGTTGCTGCCAATCACTGTGACGAAGTAGTTGAAATATCTAGAATCAGTACTTCACGAAAGACTCTGGAGTCAGGCAGCTTGCTGCCTGAAATGTCAATCAGCAAGCTGATCGACTCCAGAATCGTGAACTACTGAGAATCAAAAAGGCGGGACTGAAAAGTCCCGCCTTTTTATTTATTTTCCTGTTTACATATGACTAATGATCGCGTCACCGAACTCGGAACACTTGATTTCTTTTGCGCCGTCCATCAGGCGGGCAAAATCATAGGTGACGGTCTTCGCCGCGATGGCGCCTTCCATGCCTTTGACGATCAGATCCGCAGCTTCGCCCCAGCCCATATAGCGCAGCATCATTTCACCCGAGAGAATGACCGAGCCGGGATTCACTTTATCCAGGTCGGCATACTTCGGTGCGGTACCATGCGTCGCTTCGAAGATGGCGTGTCCCGTCTCATAGTTTATGTTCGCTCCCGGTGCGATGCCAATGCCGCCCACCTGCGCAGCGAGCGCATCGGAGAGGTAGTCACCGTTGAGGTTCAACGTGGCGATCACATCATAATCGCGCGGACGGATGATGGTGAACTGCAAAGAGACATCCGCAATGGAGTCCTTGATGAGCAGCATCTTCTTCCACTTGCCGTCACCGTGGGTATCCCATAACTTCAGGGCTTCTTCCACTTCACCTTTGATGTCGTTCTGCTGTGCCGGGCTCATCATGTCAAAGCCAGGGTCGATCGCCTTGGCATTATCTTCCACGCTCAAGTTCTGGTTGGCTTCCTTGTTGCCAAGGATCCAGGTCTCGCGCTCGGTCACGATCTGTCCGCGGAATTCGCGTTTGGCGAGGGCATAGCCCCAATCTTTGAACGCGCCTTCGGTGAACTTCATGATGTTGCCCTTGTGGACAAAGTTCACGCTCTTGCGATGATTGTCCAACGACCATTGAATTGCCGCGCGGACGAGACGTTCTGTACCTTCCACAGAGACCGGCTTGATACCGATGCCAGCCGTATCCGGGAAGCGCATCTTCGCATATTCCTTCGGGAAGGCTTCCTTGAACATGGTCATGAATTTCTTGTTATCTTCCGTTCCGTATTGGAATTCAATACCTGTATAAATATCTTCAGTATTCTCACGGAAGATGACCATGTCTACATATTCGGGATGGCGTACCGGCGAAGGCACACCCTGATACCAACGCACCGGGCGCTGGCACACATACAGGTCAAGATTCTTGCGCAATGCCACGTTCAACGAACGGATGCCGCCGCCGATCGGCGTGGTCAATGGTCCCTTGATGCCCACCAAAAATTCACGGAAGGCTGCATTGGTCTCTTCGGGCAGCCAACTCTGGAACATCTTGAACGACTTCTCGCCCGCGTACACTTCCATCC